>JBAZQW010000177.1:0-5161 GCA_041645005.1 Desulfotomaculaceae bacterium
CCCTGAAATATTTTTACCCATGGTCACCGCCCTTTCCGCACCGTTTATTCCTGCCGCAGCCAGGCTAAAGCAAGGCCCGGGAGATAAACCCGGGGTTTTTTCAATATTTTTGTACCACATTTTAAGGCCGCCACTTTTTTATATAATTAGGAGCGTAAAAAACCGCTCCCAGTCCTTCTGTCAGCACCAGGCATTCCAGCCCATCCACTTCTTCCACGAAACAGGATAAAATGAACAGTTTTTTTTTCAACCCCTTACAAAACCTTTTTAAGAATAGTTCGTCGAGGTCATAAAGCTCCCCCCAAGTATGACGAAAACCTTCCACCATAAGGGAGAATCTCCCATCTGCCTGTTTCTTTATTTCAATTTTCACAGGTGTTTTACGGGTTACTCCTGTTAATTCATTAATCTCTTCCAAATAATGGCGGGCTACCTTTATGGCCTCTTCCCTATTTTTGAACCTGGGGCCGATCACGGGGATGTTTTCTCCAAGAAAAGTTAAAGCGATATCTCCTGAGACAATGGATCGGTACGCCATATGGTAAGCCTCCTAAGTGATCATACCGGCAAAAACGCGGATGGGGACTAAAACTCTATTGCCAGACGGTTAATAACATTGCTAATCCGGTTAAATACGGTCAACTTATCTGATCCCGCAAATAATAGGCCTACGACTTCCTGGTCCGCGTTCAGAACCAGAGAGCCACTGTCACCTGGCTGAGAACTCATATCCGAAACAACCTGATCGGAAAACCAGACCTTCTCTTCCTCTTCCATTTCCACCTGCAAAGTTGTGCCGACAGATTTAACCACACCTCTGGTGATACCTGTGGTCCTGCCGCTTTTCACCACTTTATCACCTGGCTTGACGTCTGAAACCCCCTTGGTTTCACCTACCTCCAGAATGCTGGCCATGGCTAGATTAGTAGAATCAAGTTTGGCCAGAGCGCAGTCAACGGTATTTTCGGTCTTAAAGCGCTTATAGAAGCGGATTTCATAATCCTTTTTGACCAGGTTGAGTATCCTGGTGCTCCCCCTGGCCATGGCTAAGGCCACCGGGCAGTCGGACTTTGACACGTTTTTTTCTATTGGTATATAGCGGTAAAGCGTGCCCACCTGGTCTTCCATTTTACCACCGTCATAAGGCCCGGGCTGCAGAATAGGATCGCCTATTCTGGCCTTGGGCTTCTGTAAACTTGATCCGTTGGCAAGGACATGATTGTTGGAAAGAATCATTAATTCCCTGGTGGCCTTGTCTTTAACTATAGCCCCCAAAGTGCCGGCCGTAGATTTGAAATGACCTATGCTCACGCCCGGATGGCAGGGCCTGTCGCGTGTGGTGCGCACATCCAGCATCTTAACCACACCGATTTCAACCACATCGGTAGCCAGACCGTTGATTTTTTCAGGCACCACATGGCTCCTGCTGAGATCGGCTGGTGGTATTTTTTTTTCCACATAAACTACAAAGGCCGGCTCGCCTGTACTTTTTTCTCCAATATGCTTATAGCCTATCCCGACACCAACAACATTTTGGAGGCCGAGCAGTTTTCCCCGGTTTTTTTTCAGTGCCCTGAAATATCGATCCATAAGCGAAACCCCCTTCGGTATCCCATTCCCTAAAGTCCTACAACATCATATGCGCAGACCCTAAAAAGGGGTACGTGGCTTAATAAGGGGATTTTGGTATGCCCATACGGAACTTGCCGCGGGTTTCCATCCCGCCGATACCGTTAAAGCCAGTAATAGTCCCAGCTATAATATCTTTAATAGAAATAGGGTCGTAAATGGAAGTATAAGCTATTTTTTCAACCACAAATACCGGGTCGTAAGCGTGGATCATAACCCGCTGCGGTGAACTGGCGAAATTTGCGCCGTTGCTCAGGATAGCCTCGTAGTGCGACTGGCAGGCACCGGCAAAAATAACCAGGTCATCCCTGCTTTTTTCATATTGACGGGCAGCCTTTACAGCTTCGACAAAATAATTTGACGAGTAGTAATTGTTGATATCACGGAAGTCTGTTTTGCCCTTGATGAATCCGTCATGGCCGGTGAGCACCAGCAAATCAGGGGCATGTTTTTTAAGAAGGGCCTCCACCACTTTGGGCTGCTGTTCTTCTTCGATATTGTAGCCGTTGGCCGGTATATTAAGCTGTTTATAAGTGGTTAAACAAAGGTCCAGGTAATCGGCGTCCCCGTCAATATGCAAAACTGCACCCGGCACATCAAAGCCGTCAAGATCATTAGAATTGTTTTTATCTTTTTGGCCTTGCTTTACCGCCCTCCCCAGGAAAAATTCCCTGTCCTTCTGCCGCCTTACGAAAATGCGGCTCATATGTTCATTGCTTTTAATGGTATGCTCCCGCAGGTAGAATGCCAGTTCATTCGATTCAATCTTGATCAGGTCTTCCAAAGGGGCGTTAGCGTAAAGCCTGTAATGAATGCCTTTGAGCAGACAGTATTTTTTTTCACAGTTGTCTTTACATAAATCTATAACTTTAAAGAAAATATCCTTATTATAAGATTTTCTCCCAACCACGTCTCCAATTTTTATCTCTCTCATTATTAAAACCCCTTAATATTTTTCTATATCATATGAAAGAGACAATGTTGGTTGTGTATACACCAGTAACTTTTTGTAATGATTTCCATATGTTAGTTATAAACAAGGCTTTTGGAAGGTAAGAAAAATGCTTGCAGCTGTAGTCCCGGTTCTTAATGAAGAAAAACGTGTGGAAAAACCTGTTGAAACATTGTTGTCCATACCCTCGGACCTGATTATCCCTGTTATCAACGGTAGCAGTGACAGTTCCGGCAGCATTATCCAGCAGATTAAATCGCCGCGGGTCCTACCCCTTAACTTTATAGAACCCCTGGGCATCGACATCCCAAGGGCAATAGGGGCAAAGGCCGCCCTGGATATGGGGGCCTCAACCGTTCTTTTCGTGGATGGGGATATGGACGGAAATATCACCGGGCATTTAAAGGAACTGGTAACAAAATTAATTGAATATGACGCTGATATGGCTTTAACCGACTGTTACCCCGGGGTATACCAGGCTGGTCTTTCAAGTCTTGCCTTCGAAGTATTACATGCCCGCGGTACGTTGAACAGGGCCATCGGTCTTAACGGCTCTATAGGGGTCGCTTCGCCCTGTCACGGACCACACGTGGTTTCACGCCGCCTCCTCCAGTCCGTTCCCCTGCGGGAACTTGCCATACCACCAGTATGCCTGGGGCTGGCTGTAAAAAAAAACCTGAAAATTATCGTGGGTACCACCATACCCCATAAAGCGCTTGGTTCACCCGACAAAGACCCCTGCCATTCGGAACTGATCGCCCAGACAATTATAGGTGACTGTATGGAAGCGCTTTATGTTTTCCGGAATGAAAAGCGCCGCCGCACGTTTAACCAGGTGGAATACAGCGGCTACCACCCCCGGCGGCGCTGGGACCTGCTGGATGATTTTCTCCAAAGGAAATAAAACAGCGGCTGGCTGGCGGGGAACTAATACAAAAATCCCGGCTCTTAATATCGCCGGGATTTTTATTTGGTGTGCTTATCCGCCACAGTGGAAGCTCCATAGGCCTCCGGTTTGATTTTTGCCTTGAAGCCGCTGCCGGTTACCATGCCCACCACCTCGCGGATCAGGTTTCTTGTTTCTCCGTGAACACTGACATCAATGTGTATTTCTACATCTAAATCGTCTACATCGTCAAACCCGAAATCTGCGAAATACTTATGAACCAGGCCACCTACTTCCAGGCTTAAAGCGGTTTCATAAAAAATTTTTTGACGCAGGCTTTTTATTTTACGCTGAATTTTCTTATGATAGTAATAGCGTGCTCCTTTGCCCAGCCGGTGGACGACAATGGCCGTAATAAAACAGGTGTCGTTTTTCACCATGGAGTCAGATCCGATAATAACTTTGTAAGCGGAGGTAGGCAGACCTTTGATATATTTGATTATGTCAGCCATCATTTCTTCAAAATCCATTTTCCCTTTGGAAGGGCTGGTAAAATACATGTTCACCCCTCTATCCTCTATCCTCACAACCTGCTATCGTTAATACAATATTATTTATTGACAGTAAAAGTCAAATTTCAGCCTTTTAGCTCCATGAAATTACCTGCTAAAACGGCAAACTCCGCCAAACTTAACGTTTCACCCCGCCTGCCGGGGTCGATCCCTGACTGTTTAAGCGCGCGCAGGCAGGTTTCCTTGTCGACGCCCAGATTGGAGCCTGAAAGGGAGTTTATAAGTGTCTTTCGCCTCTGACCGAAAGAAGCCCTGATTATTTTAAAGAATTCTTCCTCACTGGGCACCTGTACAGCCGGTTCCGGCCTTACTGCCAGGCGTACCACCGCCGAATCAACATCTGGCTGCGGAAAAAAAACCGTCCTCGGGACGCGAAAAAGTATCTTTGGCTCAGTAAAATATTGAACGGCCAGGCTTAAGGCGCCGTAAGCCCTGGTTCCCGGCAAGGCCGCGAGGCGCGCCGCTACTTCCAGCTGAACCATAACAATGATCAGGGAAATGTTAAAACGATTTAAAAGCAGGTGCATTAAAAGGGGAGTGGTAATGTAGTAGGGCAGGTTAGCCATCAACTTATATTTTCCCGCGCCGCGGCCGAATGCCCCCCCCGTCTTTTCCCATGCCAGCAGGTCAAAATCTATTTTAAGGGCGTCGCCCTGTACAACTTCTATATCCCCCGCCCCTTCCAGCACTTCCGCCAGGGCGGGCAGCAGCCCCCTATCCACCTCCACAGCCAGAACTTTCCCAGCCCTGGCGGCTATGCGCCCGGTCAGAGCACCCAAACCGGGACCGATTTCCACAACCAGGTCCGCATCGGTCAGTTCTGCTCCGGCTATAATTTTATTGATAATATTAGAGTCAATCAGAAAGTTTTGTCCCAGGCTCTTGCGGCAGGAGATCCCGAAGCGCTGCATTATAGAGCGCACCACTGCCGGTGATATGACTTCAAACAATCCCTGCCCCCCCTATTCTTGCGTTTTTTTAATCGTGGACTCCCCTCTGATGTTCGACATTATGCAAATGTTTACCTTTTATTATTCCCGATTCAGGCAAAAGAAAAAGGCCTTGCGGCCTTTGTTCTAATCTAAAATATACACTTTAACCCGCCTTAAGCCCCAACTCATG
>JBAZQW010000179.1:0-5116 GCA_041645005.1 Desulfotomaculaceae bacterium
AGATTGACGAGGCTGAGGCCAGTCGCCTGGGAGCGCCGGAAGGCCTGATCAACATGTTTGGTTATTTAACAATAAATGAAGACAAGTTTGTGCTGGACTTCAATAAAATGCCCGGCTTCAACCAGGCGCTGCAAAACAAGCTCGGTTTTTTGCTAAACAACCTGGAAATCACCAAACTGGAACTGCAGAATGAAATGATCGTGATTCACCCCTCTATAAAGTTTTTTTAAAGTAAAAACCCGCCGGAAGCGGGTTTTTACTTTTTAGTAGTTTTCGCACCTGACTTCAAAATAAGCCTGAGGGTGAGCGCAGGTGGGACACTCCTCAGGAGCTTCCTGGCCAACGTGAATGTGCCCGCAATTCCTGCATTTCCACTCAAGCTGCTGTTCCTTCTTGTAAACACTACCTTTATTAAGGTTTTCCAGGAGCGCCAGGTAGCGCTTTTCGTGCTCTTTCTCCACCAAACCCACCGATTTAAAGAAATCGGCGATTTCATTGAAGCCCTCGGCCCGTGCCACAGCCTCAAACTCGCTGTACATGGAAGTCCACTCGTAGTGTTCCCCCGCCGCCGCCTCTTTTAGGTTATCAGCGGTACAACCGATGCCGTCTAAAAATTTAAAAATTTTCTTGGCGTGCTCTTTCTCGTTATCCGCAGTCTCAATAAAAATGGCTGATATCTGCTCGTAGCCTTCCTTTATAGCCACACTGGCAAAATAGGAATATTTATTGCGGGCTTGAGATTCTCCGGCAAACGCCGTCTTTAAATTCGCTTCGGTTTTGCTTCCTTTAATCTCCAAGTCTATCCCTCCTGTATTTTTTTTATTATATTTACTGCCTTTTAATTGAAAATCCCTTTTCAACACACTTGTTTTTCAATAAAAAACACAAATTAACAGACATGAAAAATGAGATAATCCCAAAAACTAAGACAAACTCTAAGAAAGGGGGGCTTTGATGTTGCCACGGGAGGGATTGATTCCCACGATCCTGGGTACCGCAGTTACCGCCGCCGGACTGGCGCTTAGCAACAGAAACCCCGTTGCCGGATGGGGGATTGCAGGCTTTGGCCTGGCTCACATTGTGCTTGGAGCCATTGACCTGCTGGAACACCCCGCGGACCATTCAGAGTTTTAGAGAGGAGCTTCACGCTCCTCTCTTTTTAAATTATTTTACGCCGTCTTTAGGTATTCTTTAGAAAACCAGTCAGTTCGTTTTCTTCCTTCTCAATGTGTTGTACCAGCAACTTCCCGATGGCGTAACCGTACTTGAGCACATCTTCCTTATCTACCTCCAGGGACGGCGGCGTGGTAAGCCTGTCCAGGTTTTTGGCGACCTCTTTTTCACCGATATTTTTCGATAAGGAAATGACAAAATATCAAGCGGGCAGTTTAACGTCTTGCCCGGGACAAACTACTACAGCCGCCTTTACAGTGAGAAACTTGCCTGAGCATCCATTGTTTGCGAAGCATAGAGCACCTCCCAACTTAAATATATTCTATTCTTATATTCAATATTGTTGCATCTATATGCCTGTTTTTTCCAAATTATTTATTCTTCATCTTCCCGATAACTTCCTCTACCTCTGCCGCGCCTTCTCTATAGAACTTCTCCTCATCGGGAGCCAGCTCTTTTAAGAGCCTCAAAAACTCGCCGGCGTGCACAATCTCCTCATTGGCAATATCATTTAAAACATCTACCGCTAATTCGTTGTCGGTCGACTCGGCCAGCTGGGTGTAAAGCTGAACAGCTTCGTATTCAGCGGCGATCAAAAAACGGATGGCCCGGATGAGTTCCTGACGGCTGAGCTTGCGCTCCGCGGCATGTGCGGCGAAAGGCGTTCCAAATTCAGGCATGTCCTTTAGTCCCCCTCTTTGAACTTTATTTTTGATTATAAACCTTATTATTTAAGGTTTTCTTTCTGAAACATTAAAAATTTATTAATCCAGGTTTTCATTGGCCAGCACATCCTCAACAATCTTTTTATGGTAAGGGCCGATGAAAGTTATTCCCGCCGTGTTTTCAAGGGACGCCCACATAAATTCGGTGTGCTCACCACTTAGCACGATTTCAGGCCTGGCCGTGCTATCATCCTGGTACAAGTAGAAAACACCAAATCTCTCCACCCCGTCAGGAAACAACACCACATAAGTTCTCAGCAAACGCAGCTTGTTCGTCAGCCTTAAGCCCGTTTCTTCCCTTATTTCCCTGAAGAGATCTTCAGCGGGCGGGCCTGAAATATAGTGCCCGCCGGGCAGGCCCCACAACCCCTCCACACCTTGACCCTGGTAGCCGGAATAACGCAAGAGCAGTATTCCCCCCTGGTTCACGATTACCGCGTGCTGCATCACCGCCAGTAATTTGTGCTTAAATCTGTTCATGCTTCACCTTTCAAACTCGCATTCTTACTAAACTTTATTCTCGGGAAAGAAGTTTTTTCCTCCCGATCAACCCGGCCTTCCAGAGGCGGCTAAACCTGCGGCCGACCAGCAAACCCAATAATGTCCAGGTAAACAGCGCGCTGAGAAGCAAAGATATTTAGAACAACTCCGTTTAATATTTATATGATTGATTTACCCCCGCCTGGACGTTATGAAACTGGTTATTTTCAACACTATCTGCCTCCCTTAAATAGAGCTTTTTTTATATGATTCACGAAAACAGAATGTATATGTAACCAGCATGGAAATATGAATTTGAGCACACAAAGAAATACGCCCGGATATGAGCGTACTAACATAATATTAAATATTTAGAAACAATAAAATTTTGCCAGCAACTTGAGCAGCCGATTAAAGCGGCTCTATCCGGCCAAGTGACTAACGACAAAAGCTAATAGAAAGCCCGTCACCGTAACCAGGGCCACGAATCGCCCGCCATCTTCAAACGCTTCGGGGATCATCGTATCGGCGATCATCGCCAAGATAGCCCCAGCCGCCAGCGCAAGTGTCGTGGCAATGGCATCTTTGGACGCGTGTCCCAGGAAACTATAGCCTAGCGCCGCAGCGCAAGCAGACGTAGCGATTGTCGCACTCCAGACCGCCATTATATAGCTGTGCGACCGGCCCGACGCCTTCATCCCCAGCGCGCCGGAAATACCCTCCGGCAAGTTACTGAGGAACACCGCAACCAGCATGCTCAACCCGACGCCGTGGCCAGCCGCTAAACCAACGCCGATAGCCGCAGATTCAGGTATACCGTCTAAGAGCGCTCCCAAAAAGATGGCGGAACCGGAGCCGGCAAGCTTGGTATTATTGCCGGCTCCTTTCTTGGCTGTGTGCCTTTTCCCGTGCCAGTGTTTACGGAAATATCCACCATGACGGTCGATTAGGTAGTCTCCGCCGACAAACAGCACAGCACCGGCGATGAATCCAATCGATACTGAATCGAAGCCGCCCTTTTGATAGGCATGCTCCATCAGGTCGAATGTCAAGGTTGAGATAAGCACACCCGAACCGAAAGCCATAACAACCCCGACAGCCCTTTTAGACACATTCACGTAGAGCCCGATCAAGGCCCCAATGAAGAGCGCCATCCCGCCGATTAACCCGTAGATACCTGCTGTAAACATTAGCTAAAGTGACCTCCATCTAACGCTTTTACCATGTTTAATTTAATTAGTCTCAATGTACCATGCCAGACCAAGATTGCCAATATTTTATCTTGCACAGGGGGACGGTTCTCATGTGCTTCTATGACAACCCCGTCCCCCTGACACCCTCTATGGCTACTTTTGGGGCGGGGCGGCGATCAATATGAACATATCATAGTCAGCCCCGGCATCTGCGCCAGTACCATAGATGACGTTGATGTTTTGGAAGATGATTCGCAACTTACAGCCGTTGCCTTCAACATCCAGGGTTAGTTCTTCAGCATCCAGAGACTCCTTGGGCCGGTTGCTGATGTCGGTGATGAGTCTTCTGCATATCTTTATCTGTCTTAAAATCGGCCGGCAGCCAGGAAACCTTTTTTAAATAACTACGCCGCTCCAGATAGTTCAAAATGCTGGTGGTCTCCAGCCGTAAGTTCATATCGACATTAGCTTTAGCATTGATCTTTCCGTCAACCAAAACTCCGGCTGTCTGCAACATGTTTTCCAGCCGTGTTATCTGGCTGATCCGGGACACAGTGAAGGCATCCAACGGCGGTATGACCGAAAATATAGCAAATCCAGCAGCCAAGAGAGCGATGATGCTGTTTTTCATCACCGGCTTGAAGGAAAGCACAATGCCGACCACGAATGAAAAGATTCCGAACAGGGCTACATAATAGCGAGACTCAGTGACTCCGTAGGCATTCAAACGTATATAGACCGAGATGAGTTGCATGACCACTATCGGGATCAGCACTTTCGGGAAGATGCGCTGATACAGGACGGCAAAGCGATTTTCCAACCGGCTGGCCATGACATAGAGAATAAATCCGGCGGCGGAATAGATCAGAATCATTGGCCCCAGCTGACCGGAAGGCCATTTCATAGTGATGCCGATCTTTATGAAATAGGTCAGCAGAACCAGCGTATAGGCGGCAACCAGCGGGATAGCTATATAGGAGACCAATATCTCCAAGAAACGTGGATAGTGGTTCACCTCCCTGGCATAAACCTGGTCTATTTCCGCTTCCGAGCTGAAATGGGGTAAGAGCGACAGATAATAAATAGTAGCGAAAAGAATCCAGACGATGGCCATCATGTATCCATACGAATCACTGTTGACCTTAAAGAGCAAGATGTCGATAGCCCCGATGATCGACGACAAACCAGCCGCAAGCACCCCGGCGAAGAGTATAGATGTAAAGAACGATTTGAAGTGGATCAGAGCCACACTATTGAAATCGAATTTACCCTGGTAGGAAGGCAGCCAGATGAAGGCGCAGAACATGGAGAATACCGCCACCGATGTGCGGGCCCCTACACCATAGTCTATGGCTGGTGCAGGGGATATGATCAGATAATACCCCAGGGTGAGCAAGGCTGATAGTACGTAAACGGCCAAGCGCATTGCAGCCAGGCGCCGGAAACGCTCAAATGCGAACTGGGCGGTAACCCTATGAAAGCCCCCAGCAGGAAGACAAACATCAACTTTTGAATAATTAAATCGGGGGTTTTATGCAGAGAAAT
>JBAZQW010000180.1:0-5072 GCA_041645005.1 Desulfotomaculaceae bacterium
TTCCAGAGTAGATATCCCGGTCACCGGCAAGCCAAGCACCTGGGCCAGTGCTTTGGCGGTACTCATGCCAATACGCAAGCCAGTAAACGAACCGGGCCCTTCGGATACCGCTATGCCTGCCAGGCCATGGCGGCCGACTTCAGATTCCTCAAGAACAGCTTTGATCATTGGAAGCAGGTTTACCGAATGAGTCCTGTTGTTAAAAACCATGCGCTCAGCCAGGATCCCACCGTCACCCGCAACTGCAACCGCGGCTACCGGGGTTGCAGACTCAATTCCCAGCACATACAACTGCCATCAACTCCTCAACCAACTGCCGGTATCTATCTCCCAGTGGCGCCAGGGTGATTTCACGGAAATCATCACCTTCCGGGCACCTGGTAATGGTAATATCCAGTCTGTCTTGCGGCAATATTTGATGCACAATATCCGCCCACTCAACCAGGGAGACACCGTTGCCATAAAAATATTCCTCGTAGCCCAAATCCTCCATTTCCAGAGGAGAACAAAGACGAAAAACATCCATATGGTAAAGGGGCAGCCTGCCCTGGTACTCGTTGATCAAAGTGAAGGTCGGGCTGGTGACAGGGTCTTCTATGCCCAGGCCGCGGGCCACTCCCTGGGCAAATATTGTTTTCCCGGCGCCTAGATCACCGTACAAGCAGATAACATCCCCTGAATCCAAAAAAGAACCGATTTTTTCACTAAAACCGGCGGTTTCAGCGGCCGAAGAAGTCCTGAACACGTACATAAACATTCAACTCCAGACTTAAAAAACAAGGCGATATTATTGTTATTATAACCTTTATTGGTAAGAAGCAAAATTGCTTATACTTTTTACGACTTAAAGCGATATATGCTGCTTACGCCATAAATGAGACAGGAGTAAAATGAGACAGGAGAACCGTCCCCTTGTCTCACCAACCTGTTTCATCCTTCAGACATTATATCAAAGCCGTAGTCCCCGCAACAGTAAAAAACCCCCTTTACAGGGGGTAAAAGTATTTAACATATATAGCCTGAGGCAGCGGTCTCCGCGAAATTGTTTCGCCAATAAACGAATTTATCCAAGAGTTCTTTAATCTCGTTTACGTCAAATGGTTTGGCTATGCAGCAATATGCTCCTTTTTTTAAAGCTTCAGACACAGTTTTTTCGGACCCGTAAGCAGTCATTATGATAATCTGGATCAGCGGGTTTGTTGCTTTAATTTCACCCAGCGCTTCCAGGCCCCCAATCAGGGGCATCCTGACGTCCATAAAGATCAGGTCGGGGCGTCTTAACCGCGCAAACTCAATAGCTTCAAACCCGTTTTGCGCTGTGTGTACCCTGTGCCCCGCCTCCTTGACCACAATCTCCAGCAGGAAACGGACCCCGGCCTGATCGTCTACTATTAAGACATCTAACTGCTCTCCAAGCATTTCGACACCTCGCGACAAATATTTACATTATAGTAACAATCAAGTATATGTTAATTAGAAACTTATTCGACTATATTTTTCAAAATCCTTTAAAAATAATCCTTTTTACGCAGTAAATATTAATGAATTTTTTTATGGGTCTAACCTAAAAGTTCTATACCATTTATATATACCTGTTCGACCCGGCAGGAGATGTCCAGGGGGTGGCGATCTAAAACAACAATATCAGCATCCTTGCCCGGTTCAATACTCCCCAGGCGTTTCTCCAGCCCCAGAATAGCAGCAGCTTCTATGGTAATGGCCTCCAGTGCCCGCTCCACGGATAAACCTCCTTTGACCACAAGGGCGGCGGAAACTGCCAGGTACTGTACCGGAACAACCGGGTGATCAGTCATAATGGCAAACCTGACCCCAGCCTCTTCCAATATTTTGGCCGTCTCCATAGTAAGGCACCGCATTTCAACCTTGGCCCTGTTTGTTATCACCGGGCCCAATATTACCGGAACCTTTTTCTCGGCCAACTGCCTGGCCACAAGGTGACCTTCGGTGCAGTGCTCTATGATCAGGTCCACCCCGAATTCACCGGCGATGCGGATGGCTGTCATGATGTCGTCGGCGCGGTGGGCGTGCACACGCAGGGGCACTTCCTTCTGTAATACCCGGACCAGCGCTTCCATCTTCAAATTCCTTTCCCTTGGCTCCTTCTTCATATAATTCTGCGCTTCGATCAAAGCTTCCCTGATAATTGCGGCGGATGCCATACGGGTAGCCGGTGTTTTTTTCTCCTTGCCGTAGCTTCTTTTAGGATTTTCACCAAGAGCAGCTTTGAGTCCCACCGGGAAGCGGACAATCATTTCATCAACCACTGTTCCGCACGTTTTCAGCGCAACCATTTCACCACCAATAATATTGGCGCTGCCGGGCCCTGTCACAAGTGTTGTCACACCTGCCGCCAGGGCGTCGCGAAACCCCAGGTCCATTGGATTTACCGCGTCAATGGCACGCAGGTGCGGAGTCAGCGGGTCAGTTGTTTCATTGCTGTCGTCTCCTTCTTCTCTGTAAATCTCCTCTACTATACCAACGTGGCAGTGGGAGTCGATCATGCCGGGCATGACGATTTTCCCGGCAACATCAACCACTTTGCTGCCGGATGGAACATCTGTCCCTTCGTACACTGCCATAATTTTATCTTCTTTTACCAGCACGGTCCCCTTTTCTATAGGACTTCCGGCCATAGTGAGCACTTTCCCGCCAGTAATGGCAAGCACGGCAATCATCCTTTCTATGCGGTATATATGTTAAAATTATCAGTTTTTCCTGATCAGCACAACGGTACTTTGAGGCGCCACCAGGTAACTGTGCTGGCAGGATAACTGCTGCCCTTCTTCGCCTTCTGGCAGGGAGGTGTCAAGAAGTCTGTAGTAGACGGCGCCTGGCCGGGGCGGCAGAAAAAACAGCCTTTCTTCCTGGTAGGCGTTCAGGATAACCAGGATATCGCTTTCTTTATCCTCAACGTCTGCTTCAGCCAGCTCTTTTCCCTCAATCAGGTAAGCCAGAAAGCGTTGTTCAGGAAGATTCCACCCGGGCGGACATAAATCCACTGAATACCAGTTAATGTCTCTCATGGTGTCAAGATCGCGATCCTGCCCGGTGAAAAAGCGCCCCAGCCGGAAATGGGGATAGCGTTTTCTAAGAAACGCCAGTTTCCGGACATAGTCAACCATGTCATGGTTTTTATCGGCCGCGCCCCAATCAAAATAATTGATGTCATTGTCCTGACAATAGGAATTGTTGTTACCTTTTTGAGTTCTCAAGAACTCATCCCCGCCCAGAATCATCGGAACCCCCTGGGATATCATCAATATGGCCAGGAAATTTTTAATGTTTTTTTTCCTGAGCGCATTTACCGCAGGATCCGCAGTTTCCCCCTCGCAGCCGCAGTTAAAAGAATTGTTGTAATCACTGCCGTCCCTGTTGTCATCCAAATTGGCCTCATTGTGCTTGTGTTTATAGGAGACCAGGTCATTAAGGGTAAAACCGTCATGACAGGTTATAAAATTTATGCTGTGCAGAGGCGTCCGGCCATCATCGCCATACAGGTCGGAACTGCCGCTCAGACGGTATCCTGTTTCCGCAAGCATCCCCGGATCACCTTTAACAAATTTTCTTATACAGTCACGGTACTTGCCGTTCCACTCAGCCCAGTCCACAGGGAAATTGCCCGACTGGTAGTTTTCCCTGGTAATATCCCATGGCTCTGCAATCAACTTCACGCGGGATATGACAGGATCCTGGTGAACCGCCATAAAAAAGCCGGAGCCCTGATCAAATACGCCTCTGGTACGGCCAAGCACCGGCGCCAGGTCGAAGCGAAAGCCATCCACGTGCATTTCTTCCACCCAGTAGCGCAGTGAATCCATGACCATCTTCACCACCTGGAATTCGTCAAAATTTAACGAATTGCCGCAGCCGCTGTAGTCTACATAATGCCTTTTTCCCGAGTGCAGCTTGTAATAAGTGGGGTTGTCAATCCCCCTAAAACTAAGTGTTGGGCCCAGTTCGCCGCCTTCACAGGTATGATTGTAGACAACGTCAAGGATCACCTCAAGGCCGGCTTGATGAAGAGCCTTGACCATTTCCTTGAATTCACGCACCTGGCAGCCCGGGAAGGCGCCGGTGCTAAACCGGCTGTCCGGCGCGAAAAAACCCAGGGTGTTGTATCCCCAATAATTTAAAAGTCCCTTGTTTATAAGAAAGTTGTCATCATGACCGTGGTGAACGGGCAAAAATTCCACGGCTGTTATGCCCAGACTTTTTAGATATGGTATTTTCTCTATTACTCCCGCATAAGTGCCGGGCTGTTTTACCCCCGCGGAACTATGCGCCGTGAAGCCCTTCAGGTGCAGTTCGTATATAATTGTGTCCCGCATAGGCGTACGGAGGGAGACGTCCCCCGCCCAGTCAAATGAATCATCCACCACCACACACTTGGGAGCGCTGGCAGTGTTTTCCCGCGGGTTAAAAGAAAGATCGAGCAGTGGAGAAGCTGGATCGTAACCCAGATGAAGCCGCCCGGGCACAAATTTTCCAGTAATGGCTTTGGCGTAAGGATCAACAAGAAGCCGGTTGGGATTAAAGCGCAGGCCATATTGAGGCTGGTAGGGACCCCTGACCCGGTAACCATAAAGCTGCCCCGGCACTACCCCCTCCACAAAACAGTGCCATACAAAGCGGGTCCTTTTGGCTAAGGTGATAACGTTCGTTGGAGTCGCATCGAGAGGTTTGTCGAAAAGCAAAAGGTCAACCCCTTCAGCGTGCCTTGAATAAATGGCAAAGTTCACGCCCCCCTCAACCGGTGTCGCTCCTTGCGGGAAATTAGCCCCTTCCCTGACTTTCTTCATACTATTAACAACCATGTCAGACCTCCGCCAAACCTCCCGGATATTAAAAAACCTTGCCTGGCAGTTTGCCGAGTAAAGGTTTTAAAGGTAGAACAATTTTTTTGCATTTTTATAAGTCCACCAGGTTCAGGCTTATTTCAATCGCCTGGTTTACTTTGTCCATCAGATCACCGTCCAGGGAAGTGATCTTCTCCAGCAGCCTGCTCTTATCTATGGTCCTGATTTGTTCCATCAGAATTACCGAGTTTTTTT
>JBAZQW010000201.1:0-4438 GCA_041645005.1 Desulfotomaculaceae bacterium
TCCCGGAGTTGTGTCTGCCAGAGCGGGAATAACAGGCCCAACAAACAGAGCCCGAAAATAAAAAAAATTTGGACCAGCCTCTTCTGCCTCAAAACGTCCACAACAAACCTGCCTTTCCTAAAATGGCACATCTCATGAGGAAATTCTACGGGTACATTCCCCGAAAGAGTGTCCCCTTCTCTACAAAGAAGGTATTATACGTTCAGATTGTGGTATATTTCTAGCTTGGCCCAAATAGTAGGTATTTAAACAATTTAAAGCATTGCTGCTTATAAACATCTATAAATACTAATTAATCCACAGTCCTACATATCTGAACTAATTATCTGTTGTACTTTCATACAAAAAAATAAGTAGCAATAAAAGCTACTTATTTATGATCCTGAATACTTTAGGATTGCAGATTGGTTTTAACTCGGCTTGTTAGGAGAGGTGAAGGAGATGAGGTTCATTTTCAGGTTTTCATGAAGTCAGTTCTTCCATCTGGTCCAGCAGTCGGGTAAACAAGTCCAGTCCTTCCTGTACCGGCTGAGGGGTTGCCATATCTACTCCGGCAAATTTTAACAGATCGAGGGGATAGTCCGAGCCTCCCTTTTTCAGAAAGCCGAGGTAGCGGTCAACCTCCGGCGCGCCCTCTTCCAGGATCCGGCGGGTGATGGCCGATGCCGCTGAAAATCCGGTGGCATATTTGTATACGTAAAATGCAGAGTAAAAATGGGGGATGCGCGCCCATTCCAGGTCCACCTCCTCATCCACCACCATCTCCGGCCCGTAGTAATCGACATTGAGCCGGTGGTAGATCTGGCAGAGAAGTTCAGGGGTCAAGGCCTGCCCCGCTTCTATATTTTCGTGCACAATTTTTTCAAACTCGGCAAACATGGTCTGCCGGAACACGGTACCACGGAACTGCTCCAGGTAGTGGTTCAGCAGATAGATTTTTTTGCCCGGGTTGGTTACCGTCTTCAGCAAATACTCCATGAGCAGGGACTCGTTGACCGTGGAGGCCACCTCGGCTGTGAAGATAGTGTAATGGGCATAAATGTATGGCTGCTCGCGATGGGCGTAATAGGAATGCATGGCATGCCCCATCTCATGCGCTAAAGTGAAAAGGTTGTTCAGATTATCCTGATGGTTCAGCAAAATATATGGGTGTACACCGTAGGGACCCCAGGAATAAGCGCCGCTGGTTTTACCCTTGTTTTCAAAGATGTCCGCCCAACCCCCGGCAAACCCCCGCGCCATGGTCTCACCATAGGCCTCGCCCAAAGGCGTGAGCCCTTCTTTTACCAGCTTAACAGCTTCTGTGAAGGGGATTTCCCATTTGATGTCCTTTACCATGGGAGTGTGCAAATCATACATGTGCAATTCATCCAGCCCCAGCAATTTCTTGCGCAGGGCTACATAGCGGTGCATGACAGCCAGGTTCCCTCGCACCGTTTGGATAAGGTTGTCATAAACCTCCGGGGGGATGTTGTCGGCAAAGAGAGATGCCTGCAAAGCTGAAGGAAATTTGCGCACACGGGCATAAAAAACATCCTTTTTCACGCTGGATCCGAGGGTGGCGGACAGTGTGTTTTTAAGTTTCCGGTAGGAACTATAGAGAGAGGTGAAAGCCTCCCGGCGCACCCGGCGTTCTGTGCTTTCCATGAATTGAATGTATCGCCCGTGGGTAATCTCCACCTCACTTCCTTCTTCATCCTTGATTGAGGGGAAGGTCAAGTCCGCGTTGTTGATCATCTTGAAAATACTGGCCGGAGCCTCGGCTACTTCCCCTACCCCGGCGATGATCCGCTCCTCGGCGGCGGACAGGATGTGGTCTTTCTGCCGCAGCAGTTCGTCCAGGACGAAACCGTAAAGTGCCAGGCCTTGCTCTTCCCGCCGGAAGCGCTCCAAGGTCTCTGTAGGAAGGGCCAGGATTTCTGGTACGATGAAGGAGAGCGCCGTCTGCACCTGGGTATGCAAACTTGCCGCCCGGTCGGTTAACGCCTGGTAGGTGGGGTTGGCATTATCCTCGTCCCGGCTCATACGGGCATAGGTAAATACTTTCTCGTTAAGTTCCTGGAGACGGTATTCCAAGCGCAGGGTTTCCAATAAGGACCCCGCCGACTGCCCCAGTCTGCCCCGGTAGTCGCCGGCCTCATCAATTAGCTTTTTAACCTGTTGAAAATCCTGTTCCCACAGCTCATCACTGGCATAGATGTCTTCCAGCCGCCACTTGTATTTGTCCGGAATTTCTTTTCTGGTGGGCAGACTCCCTTTACCTTGTACCATCTGAGACCTCCTGTTCAAATATTCTATTAAAACCCTGTAAATAACGTTCTGGGCTACTTTAATAAATGTAGGTGCGACTTTAGTCGTCAGAGGAATGGGGACACACCTCTGTTTAGGGTATTCCTTTGTTGACGAGGAATGTCCCCAGGGGTCTCAAACAAGTTCGGCGCTAACGCGCCGTGTTCGATTGAAATCGAACCTACATCGCTGGTTTTCATTCTCTGCTGTGCCGCAACAGCGGCATGTTTGTCTAATTAACAACTATATCCTTTTTGCGGCGTTAACAGTATGTATAAATATTTACGTCCAATCTCACAAAATGTTTCCTATTAAATTTTTCTTAATATGGCGTACTCCAGCACAACCCGGTCAACCGGCACCCGCACAATCTGCTGGGGATGAGGCGCTGCTTCCACGGAGTTGCCTTCTTCATCAATTATTTTAGTTATCTTTTGACTAAAGTTAGACCCCCTGGGAACCAGTATTTCCACCTCGTCCCCTACGGCAAACCGGTTGCGCTGCTCTACCAGCGCCATGCCAGACGCACAGTCGTAATCCCTGACCAAACCCACAAAAGCGCGGCTCCGCCTGTAAATCTCCCCCTCGTAATGCTGACCGGAAACGCCGGGACTGCCGAACAAAAACCCTGTAGTATAACTGCGGTGGCTGACCTTGCTGATTTCCTCCCGCCAGGAAGGATTGAAAAGATAGTGTTCCGGGTCAGCCAGATAAGCGTCCAGTGCCTCACGGTAGACCTTTACAACACCTGCCACGTAGTTGACACTCTTCATCCGCCCTTCGATTTTAAAGCTGTTGACACCGGCCTTAACCAGTTCAGGGAGATGCTCAATCAGGCAGAGGTCCCGGGAACCCAGGATATAGCTGCCCCGCCCATCTTCTTCTATAGCGAGATACTCACCGGGCCTTTTTTCTTCAACCAGGGCGTACCGCCAGCGGCAGGACTGGGCGCAGTCACCCCGGTTAGCGTCACGCCCGGTAAAGTAGTTGCTTAAAAGACACCGTCCGGAATAGGAAATACACATCGCGCCGTGCACGAAAATCTCCAGCTCCAGTTTCACCTTTTCCCGGATTTGCTTGATCTCAGCTAAAGATAGTTCGCGGGCCAAAACGATCCTGTCTACCCCGAGCTTTTCCCAGAAACATGCTGCGGCCCAGTTGGTTGTATTGGCCTGTGTACTAAGGTGTATAGACAGATCGGGGTGCAGGCGCCTGATCAGGTCAAT
Source organism: Desulfotomaculaceae bacterium (assembly GCA_041645005.1). Taxonomy (GTDB): domain Bacteria; phylum Bacillota; class Desulfotomaculia; order Desulfotomaculales; family Pelotomaculaceae; genus Pelotomaculum_B. The sequence continues at coordinate 3,516 of JBAZQW010000201.1, forward strand.
CATGCCCGGATCGGAAACAATCACCGCGTCAGCTCCAGCTTCGCGAATTGTTTCCAGATAAGCGGGTAAGCCCTCCAAATCCCTGTTGTGGGCGAATATGTTCACAGTAACATAAACTTGCACGCCTTTTGCGTGGGCAAAGCGTACACCCTCCACCAATTCTTCCTCGCTGAAATTACCTGCTCCCGCTCTCAGGCCAAAATGCCGTCCACCCAGGTAGACGGCATCAGCGCCGTAAAGCACGGCGACTTTTAACTTTTCCAGATCACCGGCGGGGGCCAGAAGTTCAATCTTCATTCTGGTACATCTCCTGATTAGCTTCATGTTCAGCCAGGGTTGTGGCAAACGCGTGTGAACCATCCGGTTTGGCTACGTAATAAAGGTATTCCGTATGTGCCGGGTGGATGGCGGCCAGAAGAGAGTTCTCTCCCGGCATGGCTATGGGTCCGGGCGGCAGTCCCATGATCCGGTAAGTATTATAAGGTGAATCAATTTCCAGATCTTTATAGTACAGTTTGGGTTTATTGGTCCCCAGGGCGTATTCCACAGTCGCGCATAATTGCAGCTGCATCTGCATGTTCAACCGGTTGTAAATAACACCTGCAATTAAAGGTCTTTCTTCATCGATCCTGGCCTCACGTTCAATCAAAGAGGCCACGGTTATCGCCTCGTGCAGGCTAAGACCGCCTTTACTGGCCTGCGCCTGGTAATCATGATTACTCATTTCTCTTGCAAAACGCTGCAGCATCATGTCTATAATTGATTTCTCGCTGCTTCCTCTCGTCACCTGGTAAGTATCCGGAAAAAGATATCCTTCCAGACGTTTGTCCCCTTTCGGCAAGCTTTGGATAAAGGCATAGGAAAAATCTTCATTGGCAACTGCCGCAAAAAACTTATCCCTGTCCACCAGTCCCTTGGAGGCT
>JBAZQW010000181.1:0-4988 GCA_041645005.1 Desulfotomaculaceae bacterium
CTGCCCAGCTTATTTAACAATTGAATGCCACGGGCCACGTCAGGCGGGGCACTTTCGCCCTGAACCAGTACGGGGACCAGAATGATCTCCAATCCCGGCCAGCGCCGCCTGATGATTTCCACTAAATCCCTTACTGCCGCACCGGTTGGTGAGGTAACAAGGCCTATTCGCCGTGGTAAAAGGGGCAAGGCTTTTTTATGAGCGGGATCAAAAAGACCTTCTCTTTGAAGCCTCTCTTTAAGCTGCTCAAATGCCAGGTAAAGCGCACCGGTCCCGTCCGGCTCCATTTCTTCAGCATAAAGCTGATAAGCGCCGTCCCGCTCATATACGGAGACGTATCCCCTTACCGTTACCGCCATGCCGTTTTCAGGCCGATAAGGCAAGGAGCGGCTTCTGGAGCGGAACATAACCACCCTCAGGCAGCTGCAGCTATCTTTCAGGGTAAAATAAAAATGCCCTGAGGAGGCGGCTTTAAAATTAGAAATCTCTCCTTTAACCCATGCATTTACCAGCAGGCAATCTTTTTCAAGCAGAGTTTTAATATGCTGGTTCAGTTCCTGCACTGTCAGTATCCGCAAAACAAAGTCTCCTTTTGGTCTCACTTCTCACTAAGATACGCATGGATGGATTTGGCGGCGGTCCGGCCGGCGCCCATGGCCAGGATCACTGTGGCCGCTCCTGTCACCACGTCGCCTCCCGCATATACGCCGGGCTTGGAGGTGGCGCCAGTTTCCAGATTGGCGATGATGTTGCCCTTCCTGTTGAGTTCCAGACCTTTAGTGGTCCTGGGCACGAGGGGGTTCGGACCCTGGCCGATAGCCACCACTACTGTATCGACATCCATGATATATTCCGAGCCTTTTATCGGAACCGGGCTGCGGCGTCCGGAAGCATCCGGTTCGCCTAACTCGCACCTGATGCACTCCATTCCGGTAACCCAGTAGTTGTCGTCATAGATAATCCGGGTTGGAAAGGTTAGAAAGGCGAACTTAACGCCTTCTTCTTCGGCGTGCTCTACTTCTTCATGGCGCGCGGGCAGTTCTACCTTGGAGCGCCTGTATACGATCCAGGACTCTTGGGCGCCCAGGCGAAGCGCTGTGCGCGCTGAGTCCATAGCCACGTTGCCGCCGCCGAGTACGGCGACTTTACAGCCTACCCGGATAGGGGTGTCGCACTCGGGAAATTTGTATGCTTTCATTAAATTGGTACGGGTGAGAAATTCGTTGGCTGAATAAACGCCGCAGGCGTTTTCGCCGGGAATTTGCATGAAATAGGGAAGTCCAGCGCCGGTGCCGATAAAGACGGCGTCATATCCTCCTTCTTCGATCAGCTCATCAACGGTGGCAAATTTGCCGACTACGGCGTTTACCTGGATCTCTACGCCGAGCTTTTTGAGGTTTTCTACTTCGGCCTGAACCACTGCCTTGGGCAGCCGGAATTCGGGTATGCCGTACATGAGTACGCCGCCGGCTACGTGGAGTGCTTCAAATATAGTAACCTTATGGCCCTGCTTGGCCAGGTCGGCGGCACATGTTAGGCCTGCCGGACCTGAGCCAACCACAGCCACTTTCTTGCCGGTAGCGGGGGCGACATGTTGCGTCTGAATACCCCCATTAAGCTCCCAATCAGCGATAAAGCGCTCGATCCGGCCTATTCCCACCGGCTGATGCTTTTTACCTAGAGTACAGTATTTTTCACACTGGTTTTCCTGAGGGCAGACACGGCCGCAAACGCCGGGCAGCGCGTTCTTTTCTTTAAGCTTCCTGGCGGAACCGGCAAAATCGCGATTGGCTGCGAGTTTGATAAATGCGGGTATGTCAACTTCTACGGGGCAGCCCTGGCGACAGGGCTCGTTTTTGCACATCAGGCAGCGATTGGCCTCGGCCACGACTGCCTCCTGGCTGTAGCCCAGCGACACTTCGTGGAAGTTTTTGGCGCGCTCTATGGGATCCTGGGCCGGCATGGGGTTTTTTTCGGAGATGATTGGTTTCTTTTCTTTTTTGGCTTCGGCCATTACCTGTCACCTCCACAACCGCAGCTGCACTTGTGAGCGCCCTGGTTGTTGTATCTTTCCAGGGCGATCTGTTCCTGTGGCTTGTAAATAACTGACCGCCTGGCCATTTCGGCAAAATCTACCTGGTGTCCGTCAAATTCTGGGCCGTCGACGCAGGCGAACTTGGTCTCTCCGCCTACGGTCACGCGGCAGCAGCCGCACATGCCTGTGCCGTCTACCATGATTGAGTTAAGGCTGACGATGGTTTTTAAATTGTACTGCCGGGTCAGGTTGCACACTGCGCGCATCATGGGCAGGGGGCCTATGGCCACGCAGAGGGCGATATCTCCTTTTTCTTCTATTGCTTCTTTGAGCAGGTCGGTCACAAAGCCTTGGCGCGCGTATGACCCGTCGTCGGTGGCGACTCTCAGCTCGCTGCAGGCGGCGCGCATCTTGTCTTCCCAGAAGAGCAGCTCTTTGGTGCGGGCGCCGATGATGCCTGTGACCTGGTTGCCGGCTTCTTTTAGGGCTCTGGCTATGGGATGAACGGGGGCGACTCCCACGCCGCCTCCGACGCAGGCGATGCGGCCGTATTTTTCAATGTGGGAGGGCACTCCAAGTGGGCCGACAAAATCTTTTATGCAGTCACCCTGGCAAAGGGCGCCCAGTTCTTTGGTGGTTTTGCCGACTTCCTGGAAAACGCAGGTGATTGTTCCTTTTACCTGGTCAAAATCAGCGATTGTTAAGGGAATCCGCTCGCCTTCTTCGTGGATGCGCAGGATCACAAACTGCCCTGCTTTTGCTTTTTTTGCCACCAGCGGCGCCTGTATCTCAAACAGGTTAAGTGTGGGCGCCAGGACTTCTTTTTTCAGGATCTTATACATAAAACAAAAATCTCCCATTCTATTATAAAATCAACCCAATGTAGCATTTTTATTCTATGTTCATGGCATTAATCCTGCTGACGTTAGCATTATGTGTTAATCAACCAAAAAAACCACCATCTGGTGGCTTCCGGTTTTTATATTGTTTTTACGGGCTTATATTCTTCCAGATTTCCTAAAACCTTTCCCAGAATACCGTTGATAAATTTACCGGAGTCCTCTCCCCCGAAAATTTTACCCATATCAACAGCCTCATTTACAGATACACTGCTTGGAATATCATCACAATAAAGCATCTCAAATAAGGCCAATCGCATTATGCTTTTGTCCACTCTGGCGATCCTGTTTAAGCTCCAGTCTTTACTCACATTAGTAATAATCCGGTCTAAGGGTACCAAATGTTCTATTACCCCGAAGACCAGCCTTTTGGTAAAATCACCGCTCTTTGTTAAATTGCCAAAGTCTTCATCCATCAGTCTAAGCGCCATATCCGGATCGGCGCCGCCCACATCAACTTGAAAAAGGACCTGGAGCGCCCTTTCCCTGGCCTGTCTCCTGCTCATAGGCATCCTCCCAATAATATAAAGGATAATACATTTATATTATCCCTTTTTCAAACCTCTTTTAACTATTATTCACCAAATAACCTCTTAAACATCTCCTTGAAATCAACTTTATCATCAAGCCGCTTGCCGGTAAAATAACCGGTGGTGACACACACGGCCACAAAAAGCGCCTTAAATAAACCATATTTAATGGCAAACCAGCCGAAAACAAGTCCAAGCAAAACACCTATTAATTTTCCCGGGTGTTTTTCCATTATCTCCTGAAAAAACCCCATATGCTCCCACCTCACTTCCGGGTTTTATTCAACCCTCGGCTTTTTAGCGGAAATACTCTCAATAGTGACTTTTATGGTATTGACTGACAGGCCGGTAACCTCAAATACCCGCTCTTTAACCCGGTTCTGCACTTCAACGGACACCGCCGGAACATTTATATCCGGAGTGACGGAAGCCTTAATTCTTATGCCCACACCCTGGGGAACGGCAAACAGCTGGGAGTTCACTTCTCTCACCCCGTCAATCTGAGCGGCCACCTTCTCAACAAGATCTTCAATGGCGTGCAGCGACACCTTGATCTGCCCCAGAGCACTTTCAGTCAAAACCACATGTTTTCCCCTGGGTTTATGCAGGCTTGACCAGAACAACCTGCCCCCCGCCAAAATCAGAATAAGCATCAGTGGCCAGAAGATCTCAGGACTGCCGGGGTAAAAAATGTCCTTAAGCAAAAACAAAGGCACCGGCCAGCCAAGCATCACCGCTGAAAAGAGGATAAACAACACAGTAAAAAACATAGAGTATAACGCCAATAAGATACGGTCAAAAGGAACCAATCTTGTACACCTTCCTTTAAAAATCAACCCCCTTTTAAGAGGGGGTTGACTGAGGTTATCTTACCCTGTGCTCCTCTTCCCTGGATTCAGACGCAAAAGCAACACCTTGCACATTCACATTCACTTCAACCACTACCAGCCCGGTCATCCGCTCTACAGCGTTTTTCACGCTTTCCTGGATCTGGGCTGCAACATCCGGAATACGGATACCGTAGTCCATAATAACAAAAAGATCGACTGCCGCCTCTTTTTCTCCTACTTCAACCTTAATCCCCTTAGCCAGGTTCTTCCTGCCGAGCATTTCCGCTATACCGCCCGCAAGACCACCGCTCATGCCAGCTACCCCTTTGATCTCGATAGACGCCAGGCCCGCGATCACCTTCACCACTTCATCCGCGATCCTGATTGAGCCCAACCCTGTGCGTTCCTCGCGAATAATTGCATTGGGGTCCACTCTAACACCTCCATCAGGTGAATAAATATTTACTGAAAAAACACACATGTACGGACAAATCCGCCCAAAATAGTCGATTATCCAGTGGTTTTCGACATGTTTATTATAACAAGCATGGTAAATTAACGCAAATAATTCTTATTCGTTTAGAATCCGCCGCTGAATGAAGTTAGTATAAATCTCACCGCGCTGGAAAAAAGCGTTCTTAATTACCATCTGGTGAAAAGGAATGGTCGTCGGCACCCCTTTGATCACGAACTC
>JBAZQW010000182.1:0-4985 GCA_041645005.1 Desulfotomaculaceae bacterium
TTTTAGACAAGTCGGGTAATCCAGTGCAAAAGAGAGTGACCCTGGGGCTGTCAGACATGAGAAATTATGAAGTGGTAAATGGCCTGGAAGAAGGTGAGACCGTTGTGGTCGGTTCGCTGAGCCAGACCACGTCCGGTACACAAAGCAGTCAGGGCGGTCAAGGCGGCGGTATGTCTTTTATCCAGCGTTTGACACACTAACTGTCCGGTCGACTAAAACAGTGGTTACGGAGGTCCATATGCAGGGTAAAATAACTTTAAAGCTTGATAATATCAGAAAAATATATACTATGGGGGAACACAAGGTTTTAGCCCTGGGCGGGGTGACTTTAACCGTTCTGCAAGGGGAAATGGTCGCAATTATGGGCGCCTCCGGTTCGGGCAAAAGCACTTTGCTGAATGTTATCGGTTGCCTGGACAAACCCACGGAGGGGACTTATATTCTCGATGGCGAAGACATTTCCGGTTTAAACAAAGACCAGCTGGCGAGTATCCGCAACAAAAAATTTGGCTTTGTTTTCCAAACCTTTAACCTGTTGGGGAGAGTTACCGTCCGGGCCAATGTTCAACTTCCGCTGATCTATGCCGGTATGGACAAAAAAGAGATGGCGGCCAGAACAGAAGAAGCGTTGCAATGGGTGGGCCTGGCCGGTTATATAAACCACCTCCCCAGCCAGATGTCGGGCGGCCAGCAGCAAAGGGTGGCCATTGCCCGCGCCCTGGTTAACAGCCCGTCCCTGATCCTGGCGGACGAGCCTACCGGCGCGCTTGATTCAAAAACAAGCGTTGAGATTATGTCGGTAATCCAGAGATTGAACAGGGAAAAAGGAATTACCGTGATCATGGTTACCCACGACAAAGATATTTCTCTTTACTGCCGTCGATTGATTTATTTAAAAGACGGGCACGTAGTGGACGACAATATGTTAGCCGACCAGAGAGACGCTGCGGCAGACCTTGCCGCCTTATCGGAAAAAGCGGGGGCACAGGCATGAACATAACCAACAATTTTGAAATATCTTTCAACGGTTTGAAAGCAAATAAAATGAGGTCGGTCCTGACCATGCTCGGTGTTATCATTGGGGTTTCAGCGGTAATCATTATGATTGCCGTGGGACAGGGCGCCAGCAAAAGAATCTCGGATCAGATTTCCAGCATGGGCTCCAATCTGCTGATGGTTTCCCCCGGCGCCGGGCAGGGGGCGGTGCGGGGCGCGGGTGGCAATGTGAATACTCTTACCTTAGAGGACGCCGAAGCAATTTCTGAGCTGCCCCTGGTCAATTATGTGGCGCCGGAATTAAGCTCGAACGCCACCATAGGATACGAGGGCCAGACCTGGACCGCCCAGTATAACGGGACCACCCCGGAAATGCAGGACATCAGGGATTTATCCGCTGTCACAGGTTCATTTTTCACTGAAGATGATGTGGCAGATACAAATCTGGTGGCCGTCCTGGGTAAAACTATAGTTGATAACCTTTACCCGCCTGATGTTGACCCGGTTGGCACAACGATCAGGGTTAACAAATTAGCTTTTACCGTGGTAGGTGTCCTAGCATCCAAAGGCGCCTCCATGGGAGGGCAGGACCAGGACAACGCTTTATATATACCGGTAAGCACAGCCCAGAAAAGACTGATGGGTGTGAAATATGTGCGACTGATCAATGTTCAGACTGATACAGCGGAAAGTATGAGCTATGTCCAGAGCAGCGTCGAGAATCTCCTGAGGGAGAGGCACCACCTGACCGGCGCCAGCAATGATGATTTCAACGTGCGCAACCTGGCCTCGGTGCTCGCTACAGCTGAAAACGCGACAGCTGTCATGACCATGCTGCTGGCCAGCATAGCCGCTGTGTCCCTGCTAGTGGGCGGCATCGGAATTATGAACATCATGCTGGTGTCCGTAACGGAGCGGACCAGGGAGATCGGCCTGCGCATGGCGGTGGGAGCGACCGAAGGTAATATATTAGGCCAGTTCCTGGTGGAGGCGCTGGTACTTTGTCTGAGCGGGGGAATCGCGGGTATTCTTTTAGGCATGGCAGTGGCTAAAATAATTTCTATGCTGGCCGGTTGGCCGACTTCCGTTACCATGTTTTCAGTCTTGCTGTCCGCCGGCTTTTCTGCCGCTATCGGGGTTTTCTTCGGCTATTATCCCGCCAAAAAAGCGGCGGGTCTTGATCCAATAGAAGCACTGCGTTTTGAGAAGTGATGGTACTTTTTAACCAATGTGGGGTAGCAAATGATTATTGAAATCGATAACCTGACTAAAATGTACGGCAAAAAAGCAGGGTGCTGGGAGATTAACCTCTCGGTTAGGGGAGGGCAAATCTTCGGTTTTCTCGGACCCAACGGCGCGGGGAAAAGCACCCTGGTAAAGATGCTGGTGGGACTTCTTTTCCCTACTTCCGGAACGGCGCGAATCCTGGGAAAACCTCTGGGCAACCTGGAAATAAGGCGCAAGGTAGGCTTTTTGCCGGAAAATTTTCGCTATCAGGATTGGCTCACCGGGGAAGAACTTCTCGTTTTTCATGCCTCCTTGTACAAAATGAGCCGGGCGGAAAAAGCACTGCGCGTCCCGGCGGTTTTGAAGCTGGTGGGGCTGGGGGATAAGGGCAAACAAAAAGTGGGGTCCTACAGCAAGGGTATGCAGCAGCGGGTGGGGTTGGCCTGCGCCCTGCTGCCCGACCCGGAGCTGATCTTCCTGGACGAGCCGACTTCGGCCCTGGACCCCCTGGGGCGTCGTGAAGTGCGCCAGATTATGTTGGAGCTCCGTGACAGGGGGAAAACGGTTTTTTTAAACAGCCACCTTTTGAGTGAGATCGAAATGATCTGTGACCGGGTGGCTATTATCAATAAAGGGAGAATAGTAACGGAGGGCGCCCTGAGGGAGCTGCTGGCAGGCGCCGTGGAGGTGGAAATGCAGGTCGAGGGTCTGTCACCGCCAATGCTGGATGAACTTTCCGCCCTGTGCGGTTCTTTTAAAGCTGAGGGCAGCCTGATCAGGCTGTCTCTCAGAAATAAAGGGGATATACCCGCTCTGGCCGAAGCGGTGGTAAGGAACGGCGGCAAACTATTCAGCCTTAAATCAAGGCAAAATTCCCTGGAAGATTTGTTTATAGACCTGGTCAAAGTGGGGGATGAAGAATGCTGACCATAGCTGCTTTAACCTTTAAAGAAGTGGTCCGTCGCCGCATTCTGCTGGTCACGATCGTCCTGGCCGTTGCCTTTCTGTCGTTATACGGCACCGGTGTGCACTACGGCTATAAGGATATGGCCGGTAGTTCCGGCATCGGGCCGATGCAGGCTTTGATCGCGCCGATGTTCCTGTCCATAGGGCTCTATTTCGGAAGTTTTATTATCGCCTTTTTAGCTGTGATGGCGGCGGTTGGGTCTATTTCAGGTGAAATTGAAAACGGAGTCATATATGCTATTGTGCCCAGGCCGCTAAAACGACTGGATATTATTTTAGGTAAATTTATTGGCTACGGCCTGATGCTTTCGGTTTTCGCCTCTATATTTTACGTGGCCGTATTGCTGATAGTTCACTACAATACCGGCCTGAACGCGCCTGTCAGAGTGAGCGCGATAGGTCTTTTTTGCCTGCAGCCTGTGATTCTCCTGGCGCTGACTATGTTCGGCACCACTTTCTTGTCCACCCTGGCCAACGGCATCGGCTCCTTTATGCTTTACGCGGTGGGGGTTGTGGGAGGCATGCTCGAACAAATCGGCCACCTGGCCCAAAGCCAGGTGCTTGTCAATATAGGCATCGTTTCCAGCCTGGTTATGCCTGCCGATTCAGTTTACAGGAAAATAGTCTATACCCTGCTGTCCGCGCCGGGCGCCTCTTTCTCCTCCCTGATGCTGGGCCCTTTTGGGAGCGTTTCAGAGCCCAGCGTCTGGATGCTGGTCTATACCGGTTTCTATGTTTTATTTTTTCTGGCCATGGCCATAAAGATCTTTTCCAGAAGGGATATTTGATGAATGGGACGTGGGACGACTTGCTTTATATCGGAACCGCCGGCTACAGCTACCCGGATTGGGTCGGCGCCGTCTACCCCAAGGGAACGAAAAAAGCGGATATGCTGGAGCTGTACGCGCGGGAGTTTGGCTTCAGCGAAATTAATTCAACTTATTACCACCTGCCCGGCTGGAAAATGATCGAGGGACTGGCTAAAAAAACACCTCCCGGCTTCCGCTTCGCGGTAAAAGCATTCCAGCAGATGACCCACGCCAGGGACGCCGGACAAGAGGTGTTTGTTCAATTTGCCGGGGCGTTGTCCCCCCTGGTGGAAACCGGCAAAATGGCCTGCGTGCTGGCCCAGTTCCCCTACTCCTTTCACTGCAGCCAGGAGAACCGGGATTACCTCAGAAAGTTTCGCGAGCTGCTGCCCGACCTGCCTGTTGCTGTTGAATTTCGCAACCAGCGCTGGGTGCGCCAGGACACCTTTGAGCTTTTAAAAGAAGAAAGAATGGCCTATGTCTGTGTGGACGAGCCTGACCTGAAAGGCTTGGTAAAGCCGCTGGCGGTAGTAACAGCGCCGACCGCCTACCTGCGTTTCCATGGACGGAATGCCGCCAGGTGGTATGATCACCGGGAATCTTACGAGCGCTACGATTACCTTTATACTGAAGCGGAACTGAGAGATTGGCTGCCCCGGATCGCTGTGCTGCAGGAGAGAGCGGACGAGGTTTATGTCAGCTTTAATAACCACTACCGGGGACAGGCGGTTACCAACGCCAGAATGATCAGGGAAATGATCAGATCAGCCGGGATTTAATATAATTCGATTTAAGACAAGGGGACGGTTCTCTTGTCTCACTTATTTAATTTTTATCAGATTTATTTGCACCTTGTATATTAAGCCCTGGTTTCTCAAATGAACCAGGGCTTTTTTTTATTGATGCGGGGATAATAAGCGAAGGTGTTTTAGAATCAGGATCAGGGGGTTGATTCCAGGGTGCAGAAAACAGATGAACGTAAGATAG
>JBAZQW010000183.1:0-4962 GCA_041645005.1 Desulfotomaculaceae bacterium
GTGCTCTTCGGCCTGGGCTATGGCCAGGTTCAGGCGCTTGATGGCCAGCGGATATTCTGCCCGGCAGTAAATGTATCCTTCGTCGGCGCCTATGGCGTAGCCGCCGATCATCATGCCTTCAAGTACTGAGTGGGGGTCGCCCTCTAGGACGGACCTGTCCATGAATGCGCCGGGGTCGCCTTCGTCGGCGTTGCAGACGGCGTATTTTTTATCACCCTGAGCGCCGTACACGAACGACCACTTGGTGCCGGTGGGGAACCCGCCGCCGCCACGACCTCTCAGGCCTGATTTTTTGACTTCTTCTATGACGGCCAGCCGATCGATCCCAAGGGCTTTTTCAATGCCTTCGTAACCGCCGGTGGCCATGTAGTCTACTATGCTCTCGGGATTGGTGCGGCCGAGTCTTGAGGTTACTGAGCGCACCTGCTTTTCGTAGTATGATGATTTATCCATTATGTCGATGCCTTCGTATGGTGTGGCATCGCCGGGTATCTGAATAACCGCCCACTCGTATACCGGGGTCTTGTTTACTATGTGGCTTTCTAAAAGCTTTTCTACTTTATCAGCAAAAATGTCGCCGTATATGACGCTGGGAGCGCCGGCTAAGGCTATCTCCACCATGGGCTCGCGGTAGCACATGCCGATACAGCTGGTAAAATCAATGTCAACGTCCAGGCCGCGTGCCGCTGCCTGCTCTTTGATGGCAGCCATTACTTTGTCGCCGCCGGCTGCTATGCCGCAGGTGCCGAGTCCAACTACGATGCGGGTCTTAGCGATCTTCTCCTTGTACTGCTGCTGGTATTTTGCGCGTATTTGATCAAGGTTTTTCATGTCCTTCCACCTCCTCTACTCGTAAGAGTCGAATATGCCGCCTACTTGTTTGGGTACCAGTCGTCCGTGGGTGTCTTCGTTAACCATCATACATGGCGACAGGCCGCAGGCGCCGATACAGGCTACTGTCTCCAGGGTAAACCGCAGGTCTGCGGTGGTCCCGCCTTGCCCTACTCCCAGGTGTTCCTGGGCAGCTTCGAAAATCTTGGAGCCGCCACGCACGTGGCAGGCTGTGCCGAGACATACCCGGATGATGTTGCGGCCGCGGGGCTTTAAGTGAAACTGTGCGTAAAAGGTACATACCCCGTAAACCTTGCTAAATGGTATGCGCAGTTCTTTGGCGATTTGCTGAAGCACGTCTTTGGGCAAGTAACCGTAAATATTCTGCGCCTCCTGCAGTACCGGTATCAGTCCGCCTTTGTAATCCCGGTACTGGTCAAAAAGCTTTTGCATTGCTTCTTCTTCCTTGCCTAGTCCAGCTTGTTCGCCACACGTACACGATGCCAATTGCTATTCCCCCTCTCTTTCGTCCCTCTATTTGATTTTTGTGCCGCTGGTCATCTTGGCCATCTTGATGCCCCAGATGTTCTGCTTCTTGGTGTATCCCACCCGCAGGGAACCGGCGGCTTCTACTTTGTCACCAGGTTTGATATCCTCGCGCGGTGCCCAAAACATGAATACGCCAATCTCTCCGGTGCCGTCGTTAATCCGAAAATTGGGCCGGTTCAGCCATTTCAAAGACGCTGATTCTATGGTGCCGCGTATGCGCACGGGCTCTCCCGCCCTCATTGACGACAGGTCTTTGATCTTAAAATACTTATAGTCCCCGATGTCCACTTTGTCCGTGTGCCGCCTGTTCATAGCGCCTAAACCCAGCGGCACGGCAAGAAGGACCAGGATCATCGGCAGGGCTGTGAGTAAAAATCGCGTGTCCCGGCTGACGGCAAAGGTGAATGCTACAAAAATTATGCCTATCCCTAAACTGACGTATGCAGGTATGGACATCCGCACTGCGAGGATACCTCCTTGGTTACTTGTTAAATATCTACTTTACTCTGTGCTCCTCGGGAAACTCGTTTTTATAACACAGGAAGTAAACAACACCTATAAATATCATGCCGCCGATGATGTTGCCTATGGTCACCGGGATGAGGTTCCACATCCAAATGTCACTCCAGGAAAGTCCGCCGTTCTTGGTCAGCAGCGCATTCCAGGGCTTGCCGTCAACTACCTTGGTTACCAGGGCGGGGAAGCTCTGGGTTACAAACATGCCTGCGGGCAGGAAGTACATGTTGGCCACGCAGTGCTCAAATCCGATGGAAACGAAGGCCATGATCGGGAACCAGATGCCGAAAAACTTACCGATGAAGTCCTTGGATGTAATAGCAAGCAGGATGGCCACGTTGACCAGGAAGTTACAGCCAATGCCGTTGACCAGGGCTGCCCACCAGCCTATTTGACCAACTCCCTTGTAAGTCAGCGTCTTTGCCACGGCGATTCCTACAGCGTTTAGGGCGAAGGCGTTGGGGTCCGGACCTGCAAAGTTGCCCTGCGAAAAGGGCCCGATCAGCATCAGGTACGCCCAGGCTACGGAACCTACAAGGTTGCCAATGTATACAAAAATCCAGTTCTTCATTACGCTGCCCCAGCCGGTTTTGCCCATCATGGCCGCCAGGGGTCCAAGCATCGCGTCACCGGTGAACAGTTCCATACCGGTCAGCACGGTCGCAATCAGTCCTACCGGGAACACGGCGCCGGTGATTAGTTTGCCAAAGCCTGCGCCGAGAAATTTTGCCACTTCTGCGCCGCACACTGTAGCCAGCGCGGCACCCACTGCGATATACACTCCGGACATGAATCCACGCAACAGCAGCTGCCCTATCGGCAGTCCCATTTTATATTTGCCGGCGTTTCCGGCCAAACATACTGTCATTACTGGAGGATTGGCCATATTTGTAAAACCCCCTTTTACTAAAATAATGTTAAAATTGCTTCTTCTAATACTCTCCTCATATGAGCTTGTAAATAAATCTGTAGCTGGCTATCTTCGCCATAATCTAAAACAGTTGGCCACACCACCCCCTTGCTTTATGTTCGCAAAATCTAAAGCGACTCTTATCACCCCCTCGGCTTCTTAAACTTGTTAGGTGGAAACCCTTTAATTTCACCAGTAACTGCGGTGAAAAGGTATTATATAACCCATGTTAAAAGGTTGGGCATCACATATATGTAAATAATTGCATAATTAGTTTAAAATAAGCCGGTTATACCCCCTGCTGCCGAAAAATGTTTTGTAAAAGTAAAAAACTTACGGCATTTTCATCGTTTTTCCATATTTTATTGTGTGGAGATACTATTCAAAAACAAAAGGAGGAAAAGCCAAAAAAGGCTTTTCCTCCTTTCCACAATGGGAGGCGCAACAGTTTCCTATTACACCCTAAAGGCCTGTAAACCATGCATTAATGTTTAGGTTAATCAGCGCTCGGAGAAAATAATATTTAATTTTTATGTTAAAAAAAGAAAAAAAGGGATATTGATAATCTAAAAGAAGACTATACCCACCCCAGTAAAGTCAAAGTCCTCACAACCTGGCAATCATAGCCTCTTTCAACTGGCTTTAGACCCATAGCTTTGCGTCACCGACTTTCGAACGGTTTTGCCCAACACGATGTCAATATTAAACTATTATGCAATATGACTTTTTTACCAATTTAATGAAAATTTTCTAGATTGGTATTGGGCAATTAAAAAGCAATATTAAGATTTTGTAATTGTATTCTGTATTTTTGATTGAATTCCTGCTAAATAGTCAAAATTTTTTCAAAAAGATTTGTCTAAATAATAAAAACTTATGTATTATTAAATAAACTTATTTGTAATATAACAAATCCTTTTTTCTCTTAAATAATTATTAATTTTATTCGTTTTTATAATTACGACAAGCAATCCAACTACCGAATTACCTAGACTTCTTTTAGTTTCATCAATTCCCTTTTTAACTTCAAATAACTGTCAGTAAAGTGGGTTTGATTCTGCGCTTCGCGGTGGTCAAACCCGTAAGCCCTTCTGCTGACCGCCAGAACCGGCGGGGCCTGAATTCTTTTGGCCACGCCCATGCCACAGTAAAGCTTCCACCATCTTTCCAGGTCATCGATAAACCCGGCAGGGCCGGTAAACAACTGTGCCACCAGCCCCGGCCGGCAGCCGATCTCTTCTTCTAAAACTCCTTTGGCGTACCAGGTCAGGATATCTTCAGGGGTAGCCCTGTTCCAGCGCTCCATGAAAGCCCGGAAAAGATAGTCGTGGTAGGGATAAACAAGCGGGTCGCCCTTGCCCTGATCTACATCCTGTTCAAAAGAAAGCTCGGCGCTCGGGACAAGGTCGATCATCTTACCGGGAATTACTTCCTTGCTGAATATATGTTCATTAAGATATGCGGCAAGCTCATAAACCTGGTGCTTCCAGAGATCGGCCAAAGCGGCCAGGAAACCGGCCAGGTCACCATACAGGGTAGTGTATCCAACAGTCATTTCGCTTTTATTGGAGTTGCAGGTAAAACCGCCGCCAAAGGCCGCCGCCACACCAGCCAGGATCCTGGCCGAGCGGTCACGGGCCTGAATATTTTCCGAGACAAAAGGTGATACATTCAGATTGAACTCGCTGTTATCTTTGAGGTTGACAACAGGTGTCTGACCAATTTGTTTGACAGTGTACTCAAACACTTCCTGAATCGGCATGATAGTATACTGGCAGCCAAGATTTTTAGCCAGCCTGGTGGCCAGATCCCTGGTTGTCTGCGAGTTGAAGACACTGGGCATGTTAACCAGAAGCACGTTTTCCGGCTCAAGAACGGTACTGTACAAACAGGCGCTTACCGCAGAGTCAATGCCGCCGGAAACCCCGATTACAACCTTCTTCATCCCTATGGCGGACAAAAATTTACTTACGCCGTAATGAAGAGCTTTATAAATACTGGCCATATCACGGTCATCAGGCACTGCAACACCTGGCCGTTTTTTCGCCCGGGATGACAGATCGAGGTCAACTATTTTCAACTCCGCTGAGAAAGGCGGGCAGTAGTCGATTATTTCACCGGCAGCGTCGTAGGCGGTGCTGTAGCCATCGAAAGTA
>JBAZQW010000184.1:0-4849 GCA_041645005.1 Desulfotomaculaceae bacterium
CATCCGGGCTATAGCCTCTTCCCTGTCCTTGCCCCAGACGATTAATTTCCCCAACAAAGAATCATAAAAAGAAGGAATGGTGTAACCGGCATAAACCGAGCTGTCAATCCGTACGCCCGGTCCACCTGGTGTAATATAGGTATCAATCTTGCCGGCGCACGGCCTGAAGTTGTAGTCCGGGTTTTCAGCATTGATCCTGCACTCAATAGCGTGGCCTTTGATTACCACTTCTTCCTGGGTCAGTTTCAGCATTTCACCTGCGGCTACCATTATTTGCTCTTTGATCAGGTCTATTCCCGTAATCATCTCGGTTACCGGGTGCTCCACCTGGATCCTGGTGTTCATCTCCATAAAATAATAGTTCAAATGTTTGTCTAAAAGGAATTCTACAGTTCCAGCGCTGTAATAGTCAACAGCCCTCGCCGCGCGGATCGCCGTTTCACCCATTTGCTTCCTCAGCTCTGGCGTTAGGGCGGAGGACGGAGCTTCCTCTAGTATTTTTTGATTGCGCCTCTGGATCGAACAGTCCCTTTCGCCCAGGTGAATCAGGTTTCCATGCATATCACCTAAGATCTGAAATTCAATATGTCTCGGCTCCTCCACATACTTTTCCAGATAAACCTCATCGTTGCCAAAGGCAGCCTGTGCCTCAGTCCTGGCGGTATTCACAGCATTTTTCAGCTCTGTTTGGTTTTGCACGATCCTCATACCACGTCCGCCACCACCAGCGCTGGCTTTGATTATCACCGGGTAGCCTATTGTTTCCGCCAACTCCAGAGCCGCGTCTAAATTTCTGATCACACCTTCTGATCCCGGTACTACCGGGATACCGGCATTAATCATGGTTTCCCTGGCCAAAGCCTTGTCTCCCATCCGCTGCATGGCTTTAACGGGGGGCCCGATAAAAGTAATGCCGCACTTAGAGCAAACGTCTGCGAAATCAGCGTTTTCGGCCAGAAAACCATATCCGGGGTGAATGGCGTCCGCCCCGGAAACAAGTGCCGCACTGATAATATTGTTAAAGTTAAGATAGCTTTTCAGGGAGGGCGCCGGACCGATGCAGAACGCCTCATCAGCCCACCATACATGCAGGCTTTCACGGTCCGCCTCGGAATACACGGCCACGGTGTCAATGCCCATTTCCCGGCAGGCCCTGATAATACGGACCGCGATTTCACCCCGGTTGGCAATCAAAATCTTTTTAAACATCTCTTTCCTCCATCGAGTAGTCAATTGAGAAAACAATATAGAAACAATGAAGACAGAAGTCAGAAGACAGTATTCAGAATAAAAGATCTCGAAAATGCTTCTGTATCCTGACTACTGAATTCTGAATTCTTTCTAACAATTATCTTGTTAATCCTGTCTAATTATTTACTCTTTAATCAAAAACAGTGTCTGGCCGTATTCCACCGGCTGGCCGTTTTCAACTTTGATTTCTACTACCTCACCGTCAAGTTCCGAGTTAATTTCGTTCATCAGCTTCATGGCTTCAATGATGCAAATGGTTTGCCCTTTCAGTATCCTGTCCCCAACCCTGACGAACGGCTCGGCCTCAGGAGCGGAAGAGCGATAAAACATCCCTACCATCGGCGCCAGCACAGGAGTCAGCCCCGCGTCTTTTTCTTTTTTGACTTCGACCTGGGCGGCGGCCGGCTCGGGTTTTTCCGGGTTGGGGGCCGGGGACTGTGGCCGGTTAAGGTGTGCGGCTGGTTCGGCCGCGTAAACGTGGCCTTTCCTGATGGCCAGTTTCACCCCGGTACTTTCTAAAGACACCTCGGTAATATCGGTTTCATCTATAAATTTAATTAACTCTTTAACGTCGGAGATGTTCATATTATCAACCTCCCTCGCGGCTGCCTTTCTGACAGTCTCACTTTCAGCCGGCATTGAGGGTGCGGCTTCTGCCTGGGAGTTTATACCCGCCTGGGCTGAGGCTTTCCTCGGTGACGGCAATTCAAATTTTTCCTGTACGGCTAACTTCTTACTTTTCGGCAACAGCATATCCTCTTTAAAGTGGCCGTTACGCCTAAATTCAAAGAAGCGTCTGGCTACCTGAGGGAACAAGGCGTACGAAATGATATCTTCTTCCCCTGTCACCAGATCAATCATTTCATTTCTTATTTTTTCCATTCTTGGCTCCAGCAAGTCAGCCGGCCTGCAGCCGATAGGTTCGCGGTCACCAAGGACTTTTTTGGCGATTTCCTTGTTAATAGGCGCGGGAGGCCTTCCGTAATAACCCTGGATATAGTCACGGACTTCCCCGGGAACCAGCTTGTACCTTTCTCCCGTCAGCACATTCAGCACAGCCTGAGTGCCCACAATTTGGCTGGTAGGGGTCACCAGTGGAGGATACCCGAGTTCTTCCCGCACCCTGGGGATCTCCTCTAAAACCTCACCAAGCCGGTATAGCGCCTTTTGCTCCTCCAGTTGGGTAACCAGGTTGGAGATGGTGCCGCCGGGCACCTGGTGGTCAAAAACGCGCATATCGTTAATCCTGGTGACTCCCCGTTTAAAACCGTTGGCTTTTCTTATTTTTTCAAAGTACTCCGCTATCTCAAATAACTTGTGAATATCTATTTTAGTATCATAAGGAGAGCCCTGCAGAGCGCGCACCACAGTCTCTACAGGCGGCTGCGACGCGCCGAAAGCGAGAGGCACAGTTGCTGTGTCAATTACATCTATACCCGCCTCAGCTGCTTTTAAATAGGTGCCTACCGCCAACCCGCCAATATAATGGCAGTGCAGTTGAACAGGCAGGTCGATGTTTCCTTTAAGGGTTCTGACCAGTTCATACGCCTGGTAGGGAGCCAAAAGCCCTGCCGTATCCTTGATGCATATTGAATCCGCGCCCATTTCAGCAAGCTGCAGGGCCAGATCAACATAGTGCCCGATAGTATGAATGGGACTAACTGTATATACCATCGCCGCCTGAACATGAGCTCCCGCCTTTTTTGTTGAGTGTATCGCCGTTTCCAGGTTCCGGATATCATTCAGGGCATCGTAAAACCTGAAAATGCTGATACCGTTTTCTACTGCCTTGGCGATAAAAGCCTCAACCACGTCGTCCGGATACTGCTGGTATCCCACCAGCGACTGACCCCTGAGCATTAGCTGAAGAGGCGTCTGGCGTATGTTTTTTTTCAGTTGACGAAGTCTTTCCCACGGATCTTCATTGAGATATCTTAAGCAGACGTCAAAGGTCGATCCACCCCATACCTCCAGGGAATGGTAACCGATTTTATCCAGTCGTTCAGCGACCGGCAACATATCTGCGGTACGCATTCTGGTAGCCCAAAGACTCTGATGGGCATCACGTAAAGTAGTGTCAGTAATTCTAACACTGTGCTCCAAGGCTATCCCCCCCTACATTGGTTATAATATAAAAATCAGGCTGCTAATAACGGTAAACAACCTGATTTAATATTAAACCCATAAGGTAATTATATTGAATAAAGATGTGTTTGGAAACCTCTTTGCTGTAAGTATACAATATGTATTCCAAATATACATTATATAATATCCGGTAATACAAGTATACAAAATAATAGTGAAAATAAACCGGTGAAAATAAACCATCTCAGGGTAGGAAGGTTTTACGTTTTCGTTATTATAATAATGTTTTGTAGATCCACACCGGTCCCGCGGAAAACAAGGTCAGTGATCTGAGAAGATTCACCCGCTGAAAGATGGGCGGCTTCAACGACAACTGTTACCGCCCGCTCATCAACCAGGACCGCGGCGTCTTTAAAACCTTTTGCTTTCAGAAGGCTCTCCATTTCAATTTCTTTCTCCATGTTCCGGCTTATGGCCATCAGGTGTTCCTGGGCTTTTTGCCTTGTTTCGCTGGTTGAGTTGGTGTTATTAATTACTTCCCGCAGCCACTCGACACTCTGACCACGTGTGCGCTCCCTTTCAAGCTTGTACTCCACAAAGAAATCGTCGCCGACCGGTAGTGACGCTTTGGAAGGCTCCATGTTCTCAAATGTAATTTCGCCTGAGGAAGATTTGGTCACCGGCAGGTCCGGGGAAAGGCTTTTATTTGAAAATAAGCTGCCCCGCAGGATCAGGGTAAACAAAGCCAGGCCAAACAAACAAAGAACAATAAAAGTAATTGTACGTCTCTTAATTACTATGGAAACCATTTATGCTCTCCTTTCCATTGGAAGAACCAGAATTCTCTGGGGTTCCACCCCGAGGGCCACCTGTGCCGCCGCGAATATTTTTGCTTTGACCCTGGCGTCAACAGCGCCTTCGGCAACCACCAGCACTCCTGCTATCTGAGGCGCTACATTTCTCTCTATAACGGGCTGTTCTCCTCCGCTTCCGCTACGGTTCATAACCAACTGCTGGCTGCCCGAATCTTCCGTGGTTGTACGCGTTCCGCCGGATTGATCCTTCTCCTGGGTGGTTTTCTTGCCAGTGGTTGCATTCACAGCATATTCTGACCTGGTTGAGCCGGAGAGACGCACAGAGACTTCCACCCTGCCGGCGCCTTCCACCTGTTTCAGCATCTCACAAAGCTTTTTCCCAAGCTGGTCTTCTTCCGCAGTCATACCGCTGGTGAACTGCTCGCGTGCAGGAGCGACTTGCTGTATATTTGTCTGTTGGCCGTCCGTTTTGCCGCTGTTTATACTTGATAGAATCAGTAAAGCCACACCAACGGCCGCGAGGCCGGCTAACCAGAGGTTGCGCCTGTTCTTCTCCTGGGAGAAAAACCCTCCTGCAAACTTCCCGCTAAGGCCAAATAAATCCAGTAACTTACCCAAACTACCACCTTCCTTACTTGTACATTACTTTTACCTGTTCCGGTTTCAGATTATAGAAATTGGCTACGCTGCCAACCAGT
>JBAZQW010000185.1:0-4786 GCA_041645005.1 Desulfotomaculaceae bacterium
ATTTATGATCTGGTCGGGGAATGAAGCGCCAGTGTTAAGTAGGCTAAAAATTGGGGCTGTGCTTTTAGGACTGGCCTGGGCTATGGGCTCAGCGTTAGCTGCCTGCGCCCTGATGGTTGCCTGGGTGACGCTTTCGGCTGGCCTTGTTTACAATTTCAGTGTTTTTCTGATAGCCGGCTCAATAATTGGCGCTATTCTGGGCGGTGCGGTATGTGGTCGGGCGGCGGGCACAATGGGATTACTGCATGGCTTTTTATCAGGTCTTTTTTATGGTCTGCTCCTGGCAAGCTTGTTCCTGGCCGGCAATATGGAAGGTTTTACATTTAGAGAACTGTTATCGCGCGTGTTGTTCCTGGGAGCGGCGGGTTCAATCGGTGGGCTGGCCGGGGTGAATTGGCGTGACCGCAAAAAAGCCCGCTTGATGAGATAAGCATTCGAAATTTTACATCGCGTACATTTTCTTCAAAACAGTTCCACTGGTTGACACCAGCCGATAAAATCTTTATATTATATTTTGTAAGTTATATTTTATCGGCTGTGAAAGGGAGGGTAAGGTTCCCCGGGCAAGGCTAAATGCCGGTAGAGAAGGAAACCCCAGGCTGCAAGGTTTCCTGCCCGCACCTGTTACCGTCGCCCCGGAGCTCCCGCGCAGAATTTAAAGTAAGCGCGGGCGGGTTGGCCCGTTACAGCGAATTAGAGCCGCCAGTTGAGAAGTGAGAAATGAGACGTGGGACGTGTCCTGTCGATCATTATTACTATTAGCTGGAATCAGGGTGGTACCGCGGATGAACCCCTCGTCCGTCCTTGAAGACGGAGGGGGTTTTTTTGTAAAATTTGATAAGGAGTGAAAGCATTGTCCACAGCAGACATTCCATCCACATACGATCCTCGCCTGGTGGAGGATAAATGGTATAGTTTTTGGGAAGGCAGCGGTTTTTTCCACACTGCGGTAAACGCGGAACAAGAGCCGTTCTGTATTGTCATGCCCCCGCCCAACGTAACGGGCCAACTGCACATGGGACATGCCCTGGATAATACCCTCCAGGACATTTTAACCCGGTGGAAAAGGATGCAGGGGTACAGCGCGCTCTGGCTGCCGGGAACGGACCACGCGGGAATCGCCACGCAGGCCAGGGTTGAGGAACAGCTGACCAAAGAAGGTGTATCCCGTTACGAACTTGGCCGGGAAGAGTTTCTAAAGAGAGTCTGGGAGTGGAAGGAAAAGTACGGCAACCGGATTACCACTCAGCTGAGAAGGCTCGGGGCTTCCTGCGACTGGCAGCGGGAGCGCTTCACTATGGACCAAGGCTGTTCGGAAGCGGTCCTGGAAGTCTTCATTAAACTGTATCAGAAGGGGCTAATCTACAGGGACTATTATATTACCAACTGGTGTCCCAGGTGTCAAACGACCATTTCTGACATAGAGGTTGAACACCTCGATCAGCCCGGTCATTTTTATCATTTAAAATACCCTCTTAAAGATGGCAGCGGTCATGTAACGTTAGCTACAACCCGCCCGGAAACCATGCTCGGTGACGTGGCGGTGGCGGTGCACCCGGGTGATGAGCGCTACCACGATTTGGTGGGCAAGATCTTGATCCTGCCCCTGGTAGGGAGGGAGATGCCCATTATTACAGACGAGTATGTAGATCCCTCCTTTGGAACAGGTGTGGTGAAAATAACTCCCGCCCACGACCCCAATGACTTTGAAGTTGGTAAAAGGCATAACCTGCCCCAGGTTATCGTTATTGATAAGGAAGGGAAAATGAGTGAGGAGGCCGGGCCGAGGTACAAAGGCCTGGACCGCTATGAGTGCCGTAAAAAGATCGTGCGGGATTTAGATGCGCAGGGGTATCTTTTAAAAACAGAGGACCACACTCACGCGGTGGGACACTGTTACCGCTGTAATACTGTCATTGAGCCGATGCTTTCCCTGCAGTGGTTTGTAAAGATGAAACCCCTGGCCGAGCCGGCCATAGAGGCGGTTAAAGATGGTCGCATCAGGTTTATTCCCGAGAGGTTCACCAAGATCTATTTGAACTGGATGGAAAATATACGTGACTGGTGCATTTCGCGCCAACTGTGGTGGGGGCACCGGATCCCGGTATGGTACTGCCGGGACTGTGCGGAGATGACCGCTGCCCGGGAGGCGGTTGCCAAGTGCTCCAGGTGCGGCAGTACAGCCGTTGAGCAGGACCCCGACGTCCTGGACACCTGGTTTTCCTCGGCGCTCTGGCCTTTTTCCACCTTGGGTTGGCCCAGGCAGACACTGGATCTGGCTTACTATTATCCTACTACGGTCATGGTTACGGGCCGTGATATAATCTTTTTCTGGGTTGCCCGGATGATTTTCTCAGGCCTGGCCTTCATGAATGAAGTGCCTTTTCGCGACGTTTTTATTCATGGACTGGTAATGGATGCGCTGGGACGTAAAATGAGTAAATCTCTCGGCAACGGTGTTGACCCCATTGATGTGATCGAGTCCCATGGGGCGGACAGCCTGCGTTTTATGCTGGTCACCGGCAATACCCCCGGCAACGATCTGCGCTTTCACTTTGAGAGACTGGAAGGCGCCCGTAATTTTGCCAACAAGCTCTGGAACGCTTCCCGCTTTACCCTGATGAATCTGGAGGACTTTGACCCGGAGGGCAGGCCCGGCGCCTACACCCTGGCCGACCGCTGGATTATCAGCCGTTATCAGTCTGTGATCGAGGATGTTACCGGGTACCTTAAGGCGTATGAACTTGGTGAAGCGGCACGGGTGTTATACGAGTTTATTTGGAGCGAGTTTTGCGACTGGTACATTGAGCTGGCCAAACCACGGCTTTACGGCAAAACCAATCAATTGGACAGATATACGGCACAAAGCGTCTTATCCTCTGTTTTAAAGGGCGCACTGGAACTGCTTCATCCTTTTATGCCTTTTATTACTGAAGAAATCTGGCAGCACCTGCCCGGTCACGGAGTGACAATCATGCGGGCGTCCTGGCCGGCAGCCCGTAAGGAGTTGATTGATCGGGAAGCGGAGTATGAGATGGGAACCCTGATGGATATTATCAAGGCCGTCCGCCATATCCGCGGTGAGATGAACGTACCCCCGGGGCGCAAGGCGGAAGTGCTGCTGGTCGCGCCTGACAAGGCGGTCAGGGCAATATTGGAGAGAGGCAATGAATATATTCAGGCCCTTGCCAGTGCGATGATAAAAATCCACAAGACCTTGGCGAGTGCGCCCGAACAGTCTGCCCACGCCGTAACACGTGGTGTTGAGGTTTTTGTCCCGCTGAAAGGACTCATAGATGTGGATAAGGAAGTCGCCCGCCAGGAAAAAGAATTGGTCGCCGTGGAGAAGGAACTGGCCCGGGTCAGGGGCAAGCTCATCAACCCCGGATTTTTAAGTAAAGCCCCGGCAGACGTGGTTGATAAAGAAAAGGCCAAGGAAGAAGAACTGTCCGGTAAGCAGTCATCTATTAAAGAAAGGCTATCCATGCTGATTGGAGGCCAAAATTAGACGTGGCATATGGGACGTGAGAAAAACTAGGTATTTATTTCTTACAGGATACTAAGACCCGAAAGGTTGCAAGATATACCTGTAATTTATAGCCTACACCCTACGACAAGTTTAATATCTTCAAGGAGCGATAAAGGTGGACTTTAAAGAGGCTATGGAATTCCTGAACCACCTGACTAAATTTGGTATTAATCTGGGGTTGGTCCGTATTGAAGAGTTGCTATCCCGGTTGGACAACCCCCATCACAAGTTAAAGATTGTGCATATCGGTGGTACCAACGGCAAGGGTTCCACCACCGTCATGCTGGCGGCAATATTGCAAAAAGCAGGGCATCGGGCGGGGGTTTTTACTTCGCCCCACCTGCACTCTTATACCGAGAGGTACCGGATCAACGGGGTGGAGATAAACCGGGAGCGGCTCGCCGGTTTGATCGAGGAACTTCGCCCCCACCTGGAAGATATGGTGTCCGGTGGTTTTGAACACCCAACCGAGTTTGAAGTAAGCACCGCCCTGGCGTTTTTGTATTTTAGCAGGGAGATGGTGGATTTTGTGCTGCTTGAAGTGGGGCTGGGGGGAGCCATTGATTCAACAAACGTGGCTCCTTCGATGCTTACGGTAATAACAAACGTAGCCATGGATCACATGGATTACCTGGGCCATACTATAAAGGAGATTGCCCGGGTAAAATCCGGTATTATCAAGGCGGGAGTCCCGGTAATAACCGCCGCGACCGGGGAAGGACTGAGCGTGATAGAAGAGACCTGCCGGCAAAAAGACTGCCTGCTTACGCTAGTAGGGCGCGATGTCACCTGGGAGCACATTTCGCACTCCCTGGCAGGTCAGAATTTTAACATCCGGGGGAGCAGGGCGGCTTACGAAAACCTGGCGCTTCCCTTGCTGGGCGGGCACCAGCAGGTTAACGCGGCTACCGCGGTTGCTGCGGGGGAAGCTTTAATGGCAATGGGAACGGCTATAAGCGCCGGGGCGGTCCACCAGGGACTGGCGGACACCCGCTGGCCCGGCAGGCTGGAAATCATGCGCCGGCAGCCACTGGTAATCATAGATGGCGCTCACAATTACGACGGCGCCAGGAGCCTGCGTTCGGCACTTGATGAATATTTTCCGAACAGGAGTATAGTCCTGGTAATTGGCATGCTGGGGGATAAAGAGCGGGCCAAAGTGGCTGCGGAACTTGCTTCAGCGGCCAGGGTGGTGGTGGTAACCAGGCCCAACAGCCCCAGGGCGGGCAACTGGCGTGAATTAGCCGGGGCAGCCGG
>JBAZQW010000186.1:0-4772 GCA_041645005.1 Desulfotomaculaceae bacterium
GTCCTCTGCGTGACGGGGTGATCGCTGACTATGATGTAACGGAAAAGATGCTGCGCTACTTTATCAGTAAGGCTGACGGGGGGAAAAAGTTCTTTTTCCGGCCCAGGATTATGGTTTGCATCCCTTCCGGTGTTACCGGCGTCGAGGAGAGGGCTGTGCGACAGGCGGCCATCCAGGCCGGCGCCAAAGAGGCGCACTTGATTGAGGAACCCCTCGCCGCCGCCCTCGGGGCGGGCCTTGATATTTCCCAGCCAAGCGGCTGCATGGTAGTGGATATCGGTGGGGGAACCACAGATATCGCTGTGCTCTCGCTGGGGGGCATTGTGTGCAGCAAGTCCCTGCGGGTGGGCGGGGATAAGATTGACGAGGCCATCGTCAGGTATATCCGCAGAGAGTACAGCCTGGCCATCGGCGAGAGAACCGGAGAAGAATTGAAGATGGAAGCAGGGACCGCCCACCTGCAGGGAGCGGAAGAAAAAATAATGGAGATCAGGGGACGGGATATGCTCTCCGGCCTGCCCAAAGCGGTCAAGGTCACCCGCCGTCAGGTTCATGAAGCGATCAAGGAGACCCTGGAGTTTATTGTAAGCGGTGTGAAAGAAGTGCTGGAGCGCACCTCACCCGAACTGGCCGCGGACATTGTGAATAAAGGGATCATCATGACCGGCGGGGGCGCGCTGCTGGAGGGCATAGACAGGCTGATCAGCAGGGAGACAGGACTGACTGTCTATATTGCTGAAGACCCGCTTTCCTGCGTCGCCAAAGGGACCGGCCGCGCCCTAAGCAATATGAATGTAATCAGCGCCGCCAGTAGAAATAAGAGTGTTAGAAGGTAACCAGGTAAAAAAACAAGAAAAGTACCGTTACAGTGGAAAATGGTCCGGGGTTTTACAACACCCCCGGGGGATATTCCGCCCTGGTTTGCTCAAGCAGTTGCCTAACCGTCTCTGTGTTCACGTTCAAGAGCCTCCGCAAGCCAAATGTGGATCAGTGTCTGATAGGGCACGCCTTTTTTCCGGGCAATGCGCCGTATTCCTTCCAGATGTGGAGTCGAGATGCGCAGTGTAACCATTTGCCTTTGTTCCCGCCGCTGACGCAGCCTTTCCTTAAGGGCAGGATCTACAAGCAGTTGCTCTGGCTCTGTTTCTTCTATAAATTCTACTGTATTATGAGTATCAAAAAATTCTCTTGCGCTTTCTTCGTTATCGAACTCAGGGATAACTTTTTTATTAGCCATTTGATCAGCCTCCTCGTCATGAAGAAATATGTAATCTGTATAAGCGACGTTCTGCCCTTGTCATATCTCTAGCAGTGATAACACGGACTGTACGGTAGTGTTTTATCAGAAAGACTACTAGAAGATACCTGCCTGCCGCGGTACGTCCGTAAGCTAACCGATAGCCCTGACGTGTCCTGCGCAAAAGCACTTCTTCCAGAAACTCGAAAACCTCCTCCACTTCTACTAGATCGACATTATGGCTTTTAATATGCTGGACATTTCCGTTTGCTTTGTCCCCTGGGTCCCATTCAAAGCCACTTATAATTAAAGGCACCTTGATCACCCACCTACTGGTATTTTATAATCTGGTAAATACTATGTCAATACATCTGGGGAAAAGTGAGACAAAAGAACTTTCCCTTGTCTCATTTTTTTATGGTAAAAACAGTTTGTTAAGTAAATTAACTATTTTAACAGGAAAATTCCAAAGGCCGTCGAAAAGTATTAACTGACAGGATAATAGCTCCGGTTTATTCAGGGTTTTTTTTGGGGGTTCTTATGCGTTTTTTTAACAGACTTTACGGCAAAAAGGCCTTTTTAAATATTATGGCTTCCCTTGCTGCGTTTTTATTGTTTTTCCTGTTCTTAAGCCGCAGTGCTGATTCTTTGCCGCCCGGGCTTGGCTCATTGCAATGGTTAAATGAATACCCGGTTTCTTTTCTGAATGACCGGGCCAGGGATATCACCGGCTCGGCGGCGGTAAATGTACCCGGCTTTATCGTACCCGGAGGCCTTACCGGGGAGGGACAGATTGTGGCCATAGCCGATAGCGGCCTGGATATTGGATCAATGGATGATATCCACCCGGATCTTAAAAGCCAGCCCGGCAAAATGCCCAAAATAGTTATGTTAAAATCCATGGCCGGGCGGGATGTGCCAGATGACCCGGACGGGCACGGTACTCACATGGCTGCCACCATCGCTGGGACGGGCGCGGCTTCTGATGGTAAATTCAAAGGCGTGGCGCCGGGCGCCAGCATCTATTTTCAGGCAATATTAAATAAAAACGGCAAGCCGGAACCCCCAAAAAACCTTCAAGAGCTGTTCTGGCCGGCCTACTCGGCAGGCGCCCGTGTCCACGTGGACGGTTGGGGGGGCGGGTCGGACACATACCTGGATACAACCGCTCAGGTGGACGAATTTGTACGTAATCACCCGGACTTCCTTGTGGTTTTTGGGGCCGGTAACAGCGGGCCGTCCTCCGGGACAATTACCGCCGAGGCCAACAGCAAGAATGCCCTGACCGTCGGCGCCTCTGTACTGCCCCGGCCCGCCTTTATGCCCGGCGCGAACGACACCACCTTACCCACCGACTTTTCTTCCCGCGGTCCGGCCGGTGATGGACGGATTAAGCCGGAACTTCTGGCTCCCGCTTCTTCAGTGATCTCTGCCAGGTCAAGCCTGGTTGAAGGAAACCTGCCGGGCAATCCTGCTTACACCCGTATGCAGGGGACAAGCATGGCCGCCGCTGTTGCCGGGGGGACGGCAGCGCTTTTGCGGGAGTATTTTATGAAGAACGCAGATAATATAAATGACCCGTCGGTTGCTTTAATCAAAGCCGCGCTTATTAACGGTTCCCGCCCTACGGCAGGGGGCCCTTCTAAGGCAGGTTTCGGCACAATTGACCTGGCAGGTACGATAATAGCTCTAAAAGAAGGTATTTTCCATGTGGCCGACGAACCGGCCTGGCTCACTCAGGGAAGCAGCGCGGGTTATACTTTCCGTGTAAATGACTCTGAAGCTCCCTTCAAAGCCACCCTGACCTGGACCGACCCACCGGCAGAACCAGGCAGTTCGCGGAACCTGGTAAACGACCTCGACCTGGTTGTCCAGGCCCCCGATGGCAGGATATATTACGGCAACCATTTCCTTGGAAATAACACTCCGGACAGGACGAACAATGTGGAGCAGGTTTATTTGCCTTCACCAGCACCAGGAAATTACATCATACATGTGGCAGGGGCAGAAATCAAACAAGGCGTCGTGCCGGGCGGAGAGACTGAAACACAGGATTTTGCCCTGGTCTGGGGCCAGACACCGGCTGAAAGTATGGTTGAAAGGGTTGACGGAAAATCATTTTTACTGGAAGATGGCAAATCTATAAATCCTACGAAAGAATCTGTTAAGAACCTGATCAATGACAGCATCGCCCCGACAAACATTTCCAGCGTTAACCCTGGATCAGCTGCTTTCCTGACGCCTCGACGGACCTACCTGGTAGCCCGGCTGTGGCAGGCCGCCGGTGTGAAGTTGCTTAAAACGGCGGAAGGGCCGGTTTTTACAGAGATCAATCCGGAGGCGAGGCTTGGCGGCTACAGCCTGGCTTCAGATACCGATGTAACGATGATATATAGCCTGCCGCCAGGGGTAGAGGTTAGTGGTGTAGTTAACCCTTTGGATCAGAAAATAAGACAGGTGAGTGCCAACTTCATTGAGCGGGATGGTGTGATCTCGGAAGCTCTTAATGAAAACGGGCAAAAAACGATCCGTCTGGAAGATGAATTTAAGTCTTACAAGGTCTCAGGTGATGCGGTTTACTCTTACGAAGACAGCTTCGGTAATTCCGAGATTGGTGAAATACCCTTTGGCGCCGGCACGCTGGAAGAGTTGGAGAAGGTCTTGCCAGGGATGCCCGTGCGCTTACGTCTGGCTCCATCGAGTGGTGAGGTTCAGTATTTGTTGCTAAAACGGCAGGTGCTTTTCGGTACGGTGCGCGAAATTTCCGGTTCCAACGGAAGGATCGTGATGGAAAACGGCGCCTCGTTCCGGATATCTCAAGAAATCCGGGTAAAAAGGAACAGGGGGTATTCCAGTATTAGTGCTGTAAAGCCAGGCGATCATGTGGCGGCGGTAATTATGCCGTATACCAACGAGGCCATTGGCTTGGTTGCTTACAGTGATGTTATATACGGAAAGGTCGTCGACTTTACCATAAAAGACAGTACCCTGTATTTTATGGATGATAACGGTTACTATCGTTCCATTTGTCTGGCTGCGGACGCGGTGATCCATCGCTGGGGTGTCATGGTTACGGCAGACGCCATCGATGCCGGGAACAGGATCAGGATTTCTATCGACCCGAGTGGCCAAGAAGCATGGAGATTGGACCTGGCGGATGTGTTTTATGACAAGAACATACTGGAAGGGTATGAAAAGGCCACCGGTATTCTTAGCGCCAGAGAAGGCGTACAGTATCGTGTATCCGGGTCAACACGTTTTTATAAAAACGGTTTCCCTGTAATGCCTGAAGATATCCAACCCGGTGAACAAATTAATTTAGAGTATGCGTTAGCTTCACCAATTACCAGTAAAATACTGGTTTCGGTAAATACAAACTCCAAGGCGCCCACTCCAAGGCTGCGTGCATCCGCCCTGCCTCTGGAGCACCAGTTGCTCGTGACCGGCAGAACAGGCGCTGACACTCAGGTTTATTTGTGGAAAAATGATAGCGTCAGAGAGGAGGTGCCTGTAGACAAAAAAGGAGGATTCAATT
>JBAZQW010000187.1:0-4759 GCA_041645005.1 Desulfotomaculaceae bacterium
TGTATGTATTATACTGCACTCTTGCAATACAATGCAAGTTTCTGTAATATATCAATATGGAATCAGGTAAAAAACTTGGGGAAAACTTAAGAAGGCTACGCTTGAAAAAGAATATGTCGCAAGGAGACCTTGCGACGGCTTTGAGCGTTGATCGAGCATATATCAGCAACATTGAGAATGGTCGAATGAATCCTACTCTTTCGACTTTGGAAAAGATCGCTGGAGCATTGGGAATTTCAAGCAGTGAACTTTTGAAATAGTTTTATGAAAAAGACATCTTCAAATAAAAATTTAAAGTCAGCAAATCGAGCAAAAAGCGACGAGTTTTATACACAGTTGTCTGATATTGAAAAAGAGCTAAGAAATTATAAAGATCACTTAAAAAATAAAGTCATATTTTGTAATTGTGATGACCCAGAAGAAAGCAATTTCTGGAATTATTTTGCTTTAAACTTTGAATTTCTTGGATTAAAAAAGCTAGTTTCCACTCATTACAAAGACGCAAATTTGTTTACGAAAGAATCGCCTTATAAATTGGAAATTGTAAAAGATGCAAATAAAGATGGAAAAATAAATAAATTAGATACTATCAAAACTCTATTAAAACAAAATGGTGATTTTAGAAGTTCCGAGTGTATTGAAATTCTCAAAGAAGCAGATGTCATTGTGACTAATCCACCATTTTCTTTATTTAGAGAATACTTAGCTCAATTATTTGAATATAAAAAGAAGTTCATTATTATCGGCAATTTAAACGCCATAACCTATAAAGAAACTTTTAAATTGATCAAAGATAATAAAATATGGCTTGGTCAAAGCATACACAGTGGAGATAGAGAATTTAGAGTTCCAGAATCTTACCCTCTGAATTCTGCTGGAAATAGAATTGATGAAAATGGAAATAAGTTTATACGAGTTAAGGGTGTTCGTTGGTTTACGAATTTGGATTATAAAGAACGCCATGATGACTTGATACTCTATAAAACATATTACGGACATGAAAGTGAATATCCTAAATATAAAAACTATGATGCTATCAATGTTGATGTAACAAAAGATATTCCTATGGATTATAAGGGTGCCATTGGTGTCCCTATCACTTTTTTAGATAAATACAATCCTGATCAATTTGAATTAGTTGCTTTAGGAATAGTTGGGTCAATTGATTTTGCATGCAATAAAAAGATGGAAATTTTAGATAAAAGTGGAATGCCTACAGGAAAATTTACATGGAATGCTAAAGGCACATTATATCGTTTACACAACCCACTAATGGATAAATCGCCTGCGTTTAAAGATGTTGAGACAGGAGAATTATATTCAAGTATTTACGCACGAGTTATTATTAAAAATAAGAAAATATAAATTTATGAAAATTAAACTAAAAGAAATCACAATTAAAGAAGTTTCAAATAAATACTTAAACGACAACGAGGAAGGCGTTGTTGGATATGGTGGTAAATTGAACATTCGCCCTAAATATCAACGAGAGTTTGTATATAAAGATCATCAAAGAGATGCAGTTATTGAGACGGTTAGAAAGAATTTTCCTTTGAATGTAATGTATTGGGTTGAAAATGGAGATGGGACTTATGAAGTGATGGACGGACAGCAAAGAACTATAAGTATTTGTGAATATATAGCGGGTAAATTCTCCTTAAATTTTCAGTATTTTCATAATCTTGAAGATACGGAGAAAAAACAGATTCTTGATTATAAATTGATGATTTATTTTTGTGAGGGAGAAGATAAAGAAAAATTGGATTGGTTCAAAACCATAAACATCGCAGGAGAAAAACTATACGATCAAGAATTGAGAAATGCTATTTATACTGGCACTTGGCTGACTGATGCAAAAAAGTATTTCAGCAAATCGGGCTGTCCTGCTTATGGTATGGGAAGTGATTATTTAAGTGGTTCACCAATTCGTCAAGATTATTTAGAAACCACAATTAGTTGGATTAGTGATGAAAAAATTGAACAATACATGGCAGATCATCAACATAAACCTAATGCGAATGAATTATGGTTATATTTTCAAAATGTTATAAGTTGGATAAAAGTAGTTTTTCCTAATTATCGTAAAGAAATGAAAGGCGTTTCTTTTGGAACTCTATATAACGAATTCAAAGATAAAGAATCCGATTCTAAAAAACTGGAAAAAGAAATAACAAAGTTGATGCAGGATGAAGATGTAACTAAAAAGTCCGGTATTTACGAGTATGTTTTAACGAGAAATGAAAAATATTTAAGCATTCGTGCTTTTACAGATAAACAAAAGAGAGAGGCATACGAAAGACAAAAAGGTGTCTGTGCAAAATGCAAAAAACATTTTGAGATAGAAGAAATGGAAGCAGACCATACAACACCTTGGCATGAGGGTGGAAAAACTATTTCCAAAAATTGTAAAATGTTATGCAAACAAGATAATCGAACCAAATCTGGAAAATAATATGCGGAGCAGTCTTTATGAATAAAGAAACTATAAGTAAAAAGGAGTTTACCTTAAAACAAAAAATATTTTTATACTTCTATAAATCGAAGCAGTATATTTATAATGATTGGTCAAGAACAAAAATAGATATCAATAAATTTACCGACTCATTTTTGTTTTATCTTTTAACCTTTAGTATTTTGTTGTTTTTGTTTCAAAAAATTTTAATTTACTTAAATATTTACATCTCCGAGGATCATTTATACAGCCTAGCATTTGCTGTTGCTGGAATAATTGGTGCCTCTATTGCTATCATATTCTCTTTTTCTACCTTTATTTTACAAAGTACAGCGGATTTATTTTCTACGCAATATTTAAACAAGTTTATTCAGGATAAAAAAGAAAAAGTGTTCTTTTGGGTGTTAGTAATTTTGACTATTCTGGCGTTTCTAACACCAGTATTTATTAAATATTCCGTACTAGAAATATTGCTTGCAATACTATTTATCGCATTTTATCTAATCTATTCTCTTTATAAGGAATTAAGACAGAGAATTAACCCTGAGACAACTTTAGGGAAGATCAGAAATGATGCGTTGCTTCAATTAAAAAAAGTTAATAAGGAGTTGAAGAAACATGCCCATATTCAAAATAAGATTTTTGAATACAATGATGAAAGTAAGAGTCTATCAGTAGCTGTTCAATACAAATCAAATCCTAACTGGAATGTGTTAATTTTGGAAAATGTTAAGTACCTCTATGAAATCGGATTAAGATTATTGTCAAAGAATGAAATAAATTCTTTTAATTTAACCCTAAGATATATTCATGATGTTTATCTTCAGCATCTAATCTTGAGAGACGGTCATATAATTCGTATCCCCGCTAGTTTTTGGGGTGTTTACACATTTGAAGACGAAAACTTTACAACTAAAGTTTTGGAGTATTTAGAGTCAATGAGTAATAGAGTTATTCAAGAGAAGCGAAAAGAAAACATTTATTATTTTTTGAATATTTATGAGAGTTTTATAGCAAACTTACAATTTATAAAATATGCGGACAAGAATATTGGATCACAAGGAGAAAATCCAATTTTGAGTTTGGTGTTGGGATATTATGTTGGTCTAGTAGATAAATTAGCTGAATCAAAGGAGACGGACTGGATATGGGAATCAATAAAATCTCTTTCTAAGGTTTCAAATCTTTTACTAAATAAAGGTTATAATCATTTTAACTATAGTCAATTAGAACAAGCAATTGATAAGGTTACAATTTCTTCTCTGTTAGGTAAACAACAAGAATCTCTTATTAAAGAAATTGTTAATATTTACTTTAATCAAATAAAAATTGCTTGGAATAGAGAATACTCGCACGACGCGATTTTTTGGAAAGATTTATTTAAGAACTTAAAGAAAAATACATTAGTTTTGTCATTATCAGGTGGTATTAATTTATCTACAAGTGAACTGTATATAAATTTTCATGAATGGCAGGGCAATATAATCAATCACATCTTTGATCTAACAGATAAAGATAAGCAAGAAGAGCTAAAAAGTGCTTATGTTGCATTGCTAGAAAAGTGGAGTGACTTTTTATTGGATCTCGCGCGAGATGTTGGGCTAGAGAATAAACATGTTGGATTGCCAATTATTCAATCAGTTGATAATAATTTAAGGATCATTTACGGAATAAAGAAAAAATTTGATCTTGATTTAAATAAACTATACAGGACACAATTTAATACTTTGAGTTGGTACTTTCAAAAAACAGAAAAAGTTGAAGAAAGTTTCTTATTTAATCTCGAACAAATACAGGAAACCTTACTAAGAGAAATTGACAGTAATCTAACTGATAAGACTTTCGATGCGAAACAAATTATTGATTTGTACATTCGACTAGTCCAACAACATTTTGAAAAAGTGTCTGTTGGGTATGGGTACAACCATCCGAGAGTGATCGAAAAGTTGATATGCCTCGGCTTGATAATGACTAAGCATAATCTTGATACAACTGAGATTATAAAACTTATTGATGAATTAAATAAAAAGTATTTGGTTTTAAACAAAGAATACTTTGAATTAAAATCTAAGGAGCCTAATTTGATGGGACCTGATGAATATCAATTGTGTAAAGAAATCCACGACTTTGAAAATGATTTATTCTCATACAATAGTGGTATGAGAATGGGCATAAAAGCTTTTTTAAGCAGTAAAATAACAAAGGAGATATGGGCTCGTTTCGTTGAGCAAATAAAGTATTGCGAAGGAATTGAATATCAGACTAGGCATATATTTTAATTTTATCAAATTTGTTTTTTCTGTTTTT
>JBAZQW010000188.1:0-4750 GCA_041645005.1 Desulfotomaculaceae bacterium
AGGATGGGGCACACCACTCTGGCCAGTTGGTACTACCATGGTTTTCATCGTTGGTGGTTACGGCCACACTATCGTGGGAAACATGTTCCGGCGTTGCGGGGGAAATGGAGTAACAATATGGGGCGGAGCATCAGATTGTGTTATCTCGGACAATATTTTGCCTGAGTTTGGGAAAAGCGCGTCAGGATTAAACAGGGGCATTGTATTTGAGGGGTCCGGTTCGGTCATAAGTAATAACAATTTAGATGCAGCAAACGCCGCTAACTCACAGGGGATATATATATCCGGGAGTGATAACACGATAACTGGGAATTCAATCAAACGTATAGCCAATAGTGCCTTTGAACTTGCTTCTGGTTCTGCGCACAATGTCGTCGTCGGAAACAACGGAAAAACAACCAGTGGATTATTAGATAGCTCCGGGCAGACTAATGAAATCGCGCACAACTACTGGACATAAAATGATATTAGGGAGTTAATCCGATCTCTGCGATAGCAATCCCTAACTCCCTGCTATCCTCATTTATTCCCAATTTTTCAGGGCACCAAGTGTTATCAATGGCGATATTAATCACCACATCATTTTTTGGTGAGAGGGATACTTCAAAAACCGTTTCCTGCCAGCCGGCAGTGGCGCAGACCTGGGCGGATAAAACTCTTTTTCCACCCTGATCTACATCTATCTGGAATTGAAATTCGTCTAATTGGGAGAAGTATTTCAAATATAACTTCCTCTCCTCGCCCGTTGGCTTTAATGTCACTGAGGAGGCCTTATCTGTCCATCTTACATATCCTTCCGCCCACGTTTCGATTAGATAGAAGCCAGCAACGTGTATAGAGCAGTTCTCGCCCATTTTAATAAAATTATCTACGACGATATGT
This sequence comes from Desulfotomaculaceae bacterium, assembly GCA_041645005.1. GTDB lineage: Bacteria > Bacillota > Desulfotomaculia > Desulfotomaculales > Pelotomaculaceae > Pelotomaculum_B. The sequence goes on from JBAZQW010000188.1 coordinate 883, forward strand.
GGAATCCCGCTTCTGAAAAGGTAATCTGGAAAATACCATCTAAAGCTGCTGTTTTTTTGCGCTTTCACTAAAATGTAACTTCCCAAATTGTTCCGTTCTAACAATCGCTGAAATGCGCCACCCGCACATGAGAAGATCGTTTTTCTCTCACAAATTTTGTATCCAACATTGCTTAGAATATCTTCCAGCTCGAATAAGGAATATTCCCGGTTATGCCTCCCATATGCACCATAGCCAGAGTAAGCATCACAAATTGATGTTGATGTTCTTCTATGGATAAACTTCTTCAAATTATCATACCTCAACACATTAGGCGTACTGAGAATAAGCACCCCACCGGGCTTTAAAACTCGATGCAAATTGTAGAGGGCGAATATCGGGTTTTCTATCAGGTGCTCGATCACTTCACAAAACAAAATTACATCAAAATACTCATCTGGATAGGGTAATAATTCAGATTCTATGTTGATATTTTTAAACTCAAATTCATGAAATTCATTATATTTATCATTATTTATATATTGCTTTTGCTCCCTTTCGGTGATCTTTCCGAAATAATTGGTCATTGATATCTCATAATTTCTGAATTTTTTTATTAACAATGTTAAGAAATATGGATTCGCACCTATCTCCAGTAGTTGACCCTTTCCGTTTGGTATTAGGTCCAGTGTTGCCAAAAACCGACCATATGCCTCATCTACATATCCATGCAATTCATTTGCAGCTTCTGGTGCAACTACGCTGTGATAGAGATAGTCTTTTACATCCATGACTATTCTGGTGGGTTTTCGGCGTATCAATCTTTCTCTACGTTAGATTCCCAGCCTCGGTACATGCGCCAGGTAGCTATTACGCATTCATTCTATTACATCTTTCCACGAGGTTTCCATGAGTGATACTCTTATTCAAATCGGCACCACCAAGCTCTATTCCGAGGTCACGCTCGCTGAGGTCCTCGACGGGCATGTGCTCTCCGAGTTCGATGGCCTGACGCTCGCTGAGATGTTCCCCGTCTCTTCTCACAAGTGGCTGCAGAGCGAGCCTCTGCAAGTCGACCACTACACGGATGGCCGGGCGACATGCAACTTTGCAGTCCTCGATCTGGCCGGAGAGTTTGCCTTCAGGGAGAGGATGCGAATTCTCGTTACGGACCTAGACATGAACCGGAGCTTCGCAGGCCTGCTGGCGAGCGCAGAACCTATCAGGTTTCCAGGGAGCGCGGTAGGGAAGATCTGGGCGATTGATGCGGCAGACTTCACGAGCATGCTCGACTGGCGGGTAGTGGATTATGTAGCTGAGGTCAAGCTCGCCGGGGATGCTGTGAAGGATATACTGGCTGAATTTCTGGCAGAAGAGGGGATCACAGAAGGTAGTGTGCTCCTCCCAGGAGATGGGATCGAGGACGGCGAGTTGCTCAAAGAGATCAGCCTCGGAAACTGCTCGGCTACCGTGGCGCTCGACAAGCTCGCGGCTGCCTGTCCGGGATTCTGCTGGTATCTGGACTATGACCTGAGGCTCTTCTTCCATTCCCGGTCACTGTACGCGGCGGAGTGGAATATCCTGGATAGCACGGATATCCTGGCCCCTGGCGGAGAGTCCACCATGTCCCTGAAGTTCGCCAATCCGGATTACGCGAACTCAATAACGATGGTGGGCGGCTATGAAGAGACCACGGAGCAACACGAGAGCCTGATCACGGACGGGGTCACGAAATCGTGGCCGCTCGGCTACCCGGTGAATAGAGTCTCGACGGCCACCTGGACGCCAAGCGGGGGATCCCCGCAGGCCCTCACCATCGGGCAGAAGGGCACGGACGCAGGTTCCTACCAGGTCTACTATGCGCTCCAGAGCGAGACCATAACTCTGGATGAGACTCTCGCGGCTGCTACCATTGCTGGCGCGGGCGTGCTGGAGATCTCCTACTATGGCCTATGGAAGGCTAAAAGCAAGGCCGAAGACCTGACGGCGATCACCACAAATGCTGCGCGCCAGGGAGTAGGGAGCGGCAAGGTCGAGTACGTCAAAGTTGATGACTCACTGACCTCCATCATTGCGGCCGGCGAATATGCCAATGCTGAGTTGGCAACGCGGGCAGTGGACGGCATCACGGCCACCTACAAGACGCGGCGGGCAGGTCTGGCGGCAGGGACATTGCAGAGGATAGTCTATCAGGATGTGGACGAAGATTTCCTGATTGCGCACGTCTCTGAAGAGACGAAAGACGGAGACACCGAATATACGGTGACGGCCTACTACGGCCCGGTGGGTGAGGAATGGGACCTCTTCTTTCGTTCATCGTTCGAAGTCGTACAGAATGCAGTCAGTGAAGGTATAGAGGAAGGCACAGGTGTCACGAAGCTCTACAACTTCTCACATACTTACGAGGCGGTGGATAGGCCCAATCCCTTCACAGCCGCCCCGATCGGGGCAGGGCTGGCCATATCAAGCGACCTATGGCCATGCTTTGATCAGTCGGAGCGGACAGAGTATATCGAATTCTGGAGGGACGGGGTTTGCGTTTTCCGCAAGCAGCATACGTCTACCCCGGATGAGATTGAGAATGATCTTTTCCATTCATATTCTTTCATTTCGCCAGCAGAGGCCATTGGCGAAATAGACGAGGTGGTTCTATGGGGCGGGTCTTCTGCATCCGCTGCATATGGTTCTGGGGTTGAGCTTTTCAGGGCCGATTTCAATAGGCTCAAGACGATTTTGGAATCATATCAATTGAACATGATATATATTAATGCAGATAAGTGAACTACCGCGTCCTGAAGGGCGCGGTAGTTCACTATTTTTCTGAGGTGATCACAATTACATACACGCCTACTATCTGGCTTGAGCATTCGATGAGTGCCGCCCAAAAGCTGACCGCTCTAAAAAATTTGGAATGTCAGGCAGAAGAAGCTACGACATACATGGCAGCTTTCCAGCATATTGATATCTACACTGCCGCCGAAGCCAATGCCAGATATTACCGGACGGCTTCGCACCCCTCGGGAAGATCGGATACGGGCGCGGGGTGCGGCGTAGATGCCGCCACGGTGGACGGGTACACATTGGCGCAGCTTCTCGCTCTGAGTGTCCCAGCTGGATTGATCTGCATGTACGGTGCAGGGGCCGTTCCTGCCGGTTACCGGGTCGCAGATGGATCAAGTGGTGAGATTGACCTGCAGAATATGCTCGTCAAGGGATCTGGCTCAGGAGTGGCTCCTGGCAGCACGGGCGGCAACAACAGCGTGACGCCCACCGCCTCCAATTTCACGACCCCGGACACGACGCTGGCCGATAATGCTATTCCGCAGCACTATCACACTTACAATGACCGTCAAAATAATGTGATACTGTTAGGGGCATATGGAGGTAATGGCTGGAAATTGACGAGCGAATATTCTCGCACGACTGCAACCACGGAACCGTATGCAGTCACGACCCGGACAGCGCATAATCACCCCGGATGCTCATTCACGTGGACCGGGTACAAGGATGAGGCGGGAAATTCGCAAGCAGGAGCGTTGAACATCAGGCCTGCATGCCGTGCGGTGCGGTTCTTGGTGAGATACTGATGAGCGACTATGTGAGTGTCGGATGGAGCGCGGCCTCTGAGATGACTGCGAAAAATCTCAACCAGATGGAGACTCAGTATCAGCACGGAAAGACTCATATAGACCTACATACCCATGTCAGCGCCCATTATCGGAAAACGCAATCGGACGCGAAATTTTTCCCCATCGTGGCCGGGCTGGATGCTGACAAAATTGACAGCCTGGAAGCAACTGCGATCGTAGGCAACCAGGTGGTGCTCGGCGCGATATGGCTTTGCAAGGCAGCCGACAACGAATTTACAAACGGATATCTAAATGCCGCG
>JBAZQW010000189.1:0-4742 GCA_041645005.1 Desulfotomaculaceae bacterium
GCCTGGACCTGTTGGTCATTGCTGCAAACCCCGGCCTTTTCTCCCGCCAGTGCCAGGTAGGAATAAACATCTTCTATATTTACAGGAATTCTGGCGGTAGGGTTATTTGGGTCTTGTGGATTAAAGGCGTTTACCACACTGGGATCTATTGGACCCAATTCCGCCATCTTGCCCATGACTATCTCGTCAGCCCCAAGACAAAGCAAAGTTCCAGCGCTGTAGCACCTGTAAGGCACAAGCACACAAAACCGCGGAGTGTATTCGCGAATAAGGTGGACTAACCTCCAGGGTGTTAATACATCACCCCCGCGCGTGTAAAGAAAAAGATCAACCTGCTGGTTGTCCCCGTACATTTCCAAGTGTCTGTAAAAAACCTGCGTTACATCCGGAGCTATCCTGGTATTGACATTGTCACGGTCCCCCGTGACATAACAAAGAACCGATGAGCCGCGCAGTTCGCAGATTTTTTTAATTATTTCAACCCTGTGCTGCCGGGCCATATTACGCCTCCCGTTTTAGTACTTCTTTTCCTAGTTTAGTATGTCAACCAGAGGCGCTGTTAATAACAAACTACTTAAAATTGGTTGAAAAGAAAAATCCATGCCCTGGCATGGACTCCTTTTTAGCCTGAATAGCGCCGGTAAAGCGGGTTGGACTGATCCAGCTCAACAATGATTACTTCCGAACCAACTTTTCTGACCGCTTCCCACGGTATAACCAGGTGCTGTCTATCAACCCATAGGTTAATAAAATTGCTTTTTCTGGGGAGTATGATTGATTGGATTTCCCCTGAGTCAATATTTATGGCCATATCGGAATCCCCCACCACACCGAGGCGGCTGCCGTTGCAAATATTGACGATTTCTTTTCCCACAAGCTCGCACATACGCATTTTTTTATCCCTCCTGCAATTAAAAGAGTGTCATAGTCGGCGCCAGGCATTCGCAGCCCTGACAAAGAAGGGCTGCGCTAGTGAAATGATAACAGAAAAGGCGGCGAGGGGTTCCATACTGACCCCGCCTAATTCTAACTTTTCCGGCAGCTGAAGTTCTAAAAATGTTGCCATTACCAACAGCGTAAGGTATATTCCACCGGCCACTCCAATCAGGTTGGCCAGCGCCTGGGAAATTTGGCTTGACCTGGTCTCACCAATAGAGCCCCAGTCCTTTTCACGCAACAGGCGCAAACAAACCCTTTCCCTTACCGAAAAAAATATCAGAAACAGAATAATAATACCGATAATTATACCATTTACCATAATATATCACCTCTTACATAATTTTATTTTGGACAGGCTGGAAATATGATCCCTTGGAAAAATAAAAAATCGCTTTATTTAGCGGTTGGAGGCAAGTGGGGACGGTTCTTGACTTGCCTTTTGGCAAGCCAGAACCGTCCCCACTTGCCTCTGATCAGGGTGAAAATAAAAACCGCTTTTTTAGCGGTTGAATAATTGTTTTTCTTTTATCTTTTAGATTTTAGACTTTACCTGTGGAGCCGAAGCCTCCCGACCCCCTTCCGGTATCTGCGAGGCTGTCCACTTCTTCAAGCGTTGACCTGAAAACCGGTATAAATACAAGTTGAGCGATTCTTTCACCTGGTTTAATTACATATTCCTGTTCGCCCTGGTTAAAAACCGCTACAATAATTTCTCCTTTATAGTCACTGTCAATGACACCCACGGCGTTGGCCAGTGATATCCCGTGTTTTGTCGCCAGACCGCTTCTGGGAAAAACAAGCCCGGCAATATGCCTGTCAGGTATTTCTATGGCCAGGCCGGTAGGCACTTTCATTCTGGTCCCCGGCGGCACCACCAGAGGGGCGTCAAGGCACGCCGGCAGATCCAGGCCAGCGGAACCCTCAGTAGCATAACGTGGCATAGGAAATAGCTTGCCGAATTTTTCCGAGACTCTTTTTACCTTAATATTTATCGAAAAATCCATCAGTTTTCACCCAACTGTAAGTCTTTCTTATCTGTTTCGCAGATCATCCAACACACTTTCAAAACTGCCGCAATTCTTCCAGGGGCCAATTGTTGCCAGGGTAAAACACTCCGGGCTCATCATCTCTTTAGCCAATTCCTGTATTTCTGCAATCGTTACCCTGTTGACTTTTTGAACTATATCTTCAGGCGACACCACTTTCCCCAGGTAAAGCTGTGATTTTCCAAGCCTGCTCATTCTTGTGTTCACATTCTCCAGGCTCAGCAGAAGGCCGCCTTTTAACTGTTCCTTAGCCCTGTACAGTTCTTCCTCTTTTACACCGCTTTGTCTGATATCCTTCACCTGTTTGAAAATAAGAGATAGAACCTGATCAACATTTTGCTTGCTGAGACCGGCGTATATACCAAAAAGTCCTGTGTCATGGTATGAGCTGTGGTATGAATAAACGGAATAAACCAGGCCCCTTTGTTCCCTTATCTCCTGAAACAGCCTGGAACTGAGCCCTCCGCCAAGGATAGTGTTCAAGACCTGCATCACATATATCTTTTCGTGATCCAGGCGCAATCCCGGTGTTCCAACAATAAGGTGGACCTGTTCAGTGTCTTTGCTCCGGCAAATTACATCCCGCTTTGGTACAGGGGCAGTCATCGACCTTGGCTGACCGGTGCCTTCACTTTTTTCAAATACAGAATTGATTTTGTTCATAACCAGATCATGGTCGATATTCCCAGCTACAGCAATAATCAATTTGCCCGGAGTGTAATGAGTATTATAATAGTCGGTCAGCTTTTCCCTGGAAAGATTGAATATTGTGTCCGCCGTGCCGATAATCGGCTGGCCCAGCGCGTGGCCGCTCCAGATTGAACTGGCAAAAATATCATGTACAAGTTCATCCGGAGTATCTTCATACATCTTTATTTCTTCGACAATAACGTTTCTTTCCCTGTCAATATCCTGGAGATCGAATTTAGAGTTGATGAACATATCGCTGAGGAGGTCTAGCGCTAAATCGAAATGTTCGTCCAGAACCCTGGCGAAATAGCAGGTAAACTCCTTGGTGGTGAATGCGTTTAACTGTCCGCCCACAGCGTCTAATTCCTCGGCGATATCCTTGGCGGTCCGCTGCTTGGTCCCTTTAAACAGCATGTGTTCAATAAAATGTGAAACGCCATTTATTTCCGGTATTTCATAACGAGAACCTGTATCCACGAAAAACCCTAATGAAATCGAGCGAACATGCGGCATATGCTCGGTAAGAATTTGAATATTGTTGTCAAGGGTAACCAATTTAAACATTTTATAGGTAACCTCCTTAAAGTGCAATACTCCAAAATATTCGTTAAAATTTAATTTTATCCTTTATCCTTTAAAATTTCTCCTTAAAAAAAGCTCATATGGCGGTAACTTTGCGATATCCCTGTCAGCCACCAGTTTAACACTCACAGTTGGCTTCCCGTTAAGCAGAATATTAACCTGTCCAACCTGTTGTGATTTGCAGACAGGTGCAATCAAATTTTTCTCCATAATAATCTCCCTCTCCAGTGGCCCTTGACACCCCCTGGGTATGGTCAGCTCAACTGCTGACTGCGCAACCGCTTCAATGTTTTGTTCCGTACCCTCCTCAACAATAATAGAGCCAAGAACTTCTCCCTCTTTGACAACTTCTTTTAAATCAAAACAGTTAAAGCCATAACCAAGTAGTTTGATTGAATCTCCCCAGCGGTTGTCGCTATGAAATACAACGCTTATCAACTGCCTTCCGTTCCTGGTGGCAGAAGCTACAAGACAGTTGCCCGCTTCCTGTGTGGTGCCGGTTTTCACGCCGTCCGTCCAGTCATAACTCCATAATAGGCGGTTGGTATTATTTAAGTACCGTGTACTGTCCTTGCTTCCGATTATTCTACTTTTTGTACTCACGATGTTTTGGAAAACCGGATTCCTTAAAGCGTATTGCGTAATCAATGCCAGATCCCTGGCTGTAGTATAATGCCCGGCCGCGGGCAGACCGTTGGTGTTTTTGAAACTGGTATTTTGGGCTCCGATTATTTTAGCTTTCTGATTCATTAAAAGAACGAAATTTGACTCAGTTCCAGCCAGGTGCTCAGCAATAGCCACACAGGCGTCGTTGCCCGACTCGAGCATTGCTCCAAAAACCAGCTCTTCAAGAGTAAGCTTTTCTCCAGCCCGCAGATCAAGACTGGCCTCTCCAACAGAAGCCGCCTCAGGGCTGACTGTCACAACCTGGCGCAGGTCTCCGCCCTCAAGGGCCAAAAGAGCTGTCATAATCTTGGTTGTGCTGGCCGGCGGCCTCTTCTGCCCGGCATTCTTGTCAAAAAGCACCTGTCCGGTACGGGCCTCCAATAATACCGCAGCCTCAGCTGTTAAAACCGGAGCGCCTGAACAGCCTGATTCTGACGCCCAGACTGCGGGCTTGTACAGCAGGAGGATGGAAATGACAAGAAAAAAAAACAAACAACCTCTTCTTGCGGAAACCTTATTCATAGTTTGAAAGCACTCCTTTTCCAACTACAAGGTTTCCCATTTCTATCACCAAATATTAATTGTATTAGAATACAGAATTCAGAAGACAGAATTCAGAATAATTCAATACAATTAAAGCTCCTGTATTCTATATTCTGACTTCTGACTTCTATTTCAACTTCCCGTTTTACTGTTTCCTTCTTTTTCTAGTTCTATTAAAAGGGCGGACACCTTTACCAGTTCATAACCCTGCTTTTTTAGTTCCTTGATAATTTGCGGCAAGGCATGAACGGTCGGGGCGGTAGGGTGCATCAGCAC
>JBAZQW010000190.1:0-4687 GCA_041645005.1 Desulfotomaculaceae bacterium
CAATGAAGATTCCAAAATCATATTAAGTAGAGATGACTGGGTAACACATTTCAATGGGGTAGAACCACACACCGCTATTTATATTGACAAATCCACTTTAAAGAGAACATTTAAAACTGAGAGTACATTCCAGCCAAAAGTGTATTCAGTTCGGGACATTACAGAGCAAAACAAACCGGCTGAGGCATACTATCTTTTTGTGTCGTGGTACGGAGACGAGAAGGCTGAATTAATTTACATTCAGAAGTATTATAGGATTGTAGAAACCAGGGTGATCGATCACCATGGTTATTTTTTTAAATTGTATAAATTAGAGCAGTTGTAAATGGAGGAAACTATGATTTCTATTGTTATACCTATATATAACGAAGAACAAACACTGCCATTTCTATATGATCGTTTAATTGGCGCCGTGCCATTATTAGGTGATAAGTGTGAGATTATTCTTGTTGACGACGGCTCTTCTGATGAATCATTAAAGATCATGAAACAGTTTACGGAAAAATGTGAAATGTTTCAAATACTTAAACTTTCACGTAATTTTGGTCACCAGGCGGCGATATCCGCTGGCCTTAAAAGCGCCGGAGGTGATGTTGTAGTGATTATGGATGGAGATCTCCAGGATCCTCCTGAGGAAATACCTCGTTTTCTGAAGAAATGGCGCGAAGGATACGAAGTCGTGTACGCCATTCGGACAAAACGGAAAGAGGGGGTTCTGAAACGATTTGCCTACAGTGGTTTTTACCGCTTTTTAAACCTGGTAAGTGATATTAACATTCCGTTGGATGCGGGAGATTTTTGTGTGCTGGACAGGAAGGTTGTTAAAGCCCTGAATGAAGATATGCCAGAAAACATTCGATTCATCAGAGGACTGCGCTCATATGTGGGATTTAAACAGATTGGCGTAACCTATGAGAGGCACGAAAGAACAGCTGGAAATATAAAATACACATTCAATAAACTCGTTAGGCTGGCGCTTGATGGGATTTTCGGGTTTACCCTGCTGCCGTTGAAATTGGCGACATACGTAGGCGTTTTTATCGCTTTTTCCTGCTTTTTACTGGGAATGATTTACCTGATGGGCAGTGTCTTTGATTTTTATATCTTTGGGTCCCGTGTCAGGGATGTTCCTGGTTTTGCAACCCTGGCGGTGGGCGGTTTTTTCCTGGGAGGCATCATGTTAATATTTATGGGTGTTATCGGGGAGTATATCGGTCGCATTTACATCGAGGTGAAGAAAAGGCCTCTTTATATTATTGATGAAATGATACCGGAGACCAGGAATGAAAATTGCCAGCAACAAAGTCGAGGTATGCTGGGATGAAGAAAAAACTTGCCTCACTTGAAGTTCAAAGTCCAGTTCAGAAGCTAAAATCCGTGCTTGTTACCGGCGGCGCAGGGTATATAGGAAGTCATGTAGTACGGGAACTGGTTAGGAGCGGGTACCGGGTGGTGGTTCTGGACAACCTGTCCAAAGGGCACCGTGCGGCTGTTGATGGCGTGGAGGTTATTGTAGGGGATCTATCAGACAGAAAACTTTTAAGCAACCTCTTCCAAAAAAGAGAGATTACAGCGGTGCTGCATTTCGCGGCCAGAAGCCTGGTGGGCGAGTCGATGCGGGAGCCTGCGGCATATTACCGGAATAATGTTTTGGCGGGGCTCTCACTATTGGATACCATGGTTGCGGCAGGAGTGCCATACCTGGTTTTTTCTTCTACTGCGGCAGTATACGGTGAGCCGAAGAAAATACCGATACCAGAGGGACACACAGGCCTGCCAACCAACCCTTACGGAGCTTCAAAGCACGCCTTGGAGGAGGCAATACGATGGTATGGAGAGGCCTACGGCCTTAACTACGCTGTCTTGCGCTACTTTAACGCTGCCGGGGCTGATCTGGAAGGCGATATCGGTGAAGATCACAATCCGGAAACGCATATAATCCCGATGGTATTGAAGGTAGCGTTGGGGCTGTATTCCCGCATTTCAGTATTTGGCAACGACTACCCGACACCGGATGGAACCTGTATTCGTGACTATGTTCACGTCAGCGACCTGGCTGCGGCGCATGTGCTGGCGCTGAAGACCCTAGCCTGCGGCGCTCAATCAAGCATGTACAACCTGGGCAGTGAAAGAGGCCACTCTGTGCTGGAAGTGATCAGGATGGCGGAGATTGTAAGCGGAAAGCGGATTCAGGTGGAATACGCCGCTAGACGGCCCGGAGACCCGGCCATACTAGTGGCTTCTTCTGAAAAAGCACGCCAAGAGCTAGGTTGGCGCCCACGTTTTACTGGACTTGCGGACATCATTAAGACAGCCTGGCGCTGGCACAGCAGCCACCCTGAGGGGTATGGAAAAGAGTGACCAGCCTGCGGGAAAAGGTATTAAAAAGCGGTGCGTACCTCTTGGCCAGGCATGGGCTTGGCCTGATCTTTGGCTTGGCGGGAGTCGTTCTCCTTACCCGTACCATTGGTCCGGGAAATTATGGGCTTTACGCTTCCGCCCTTGGTATTGTAAGTTATCTCAGCACTATGGCGGGCCTGGGTTTGCATGTCTACATAGTCAGACGAGAGGCAGAACCCGATCTTGAGGTTTACAATCAGGCTTTTACAGTTACTTTTGTTACAGGGGTAACCGGGTTGCTGCTGGGGATTTTGGCAATCCCGCTGTTGCAGCGTTGGTATCAGGATCCGGCTTTTATACCTCCTTTGTTGGCCATGCTGCTGACCTTGCCTTTTACCGCCATGGCTGGTCCGGCTGCAGCCCGTTTGGAACGTGAATTGAATTTTAAGGCTGTTGCGGCAGTAGAACTTGCGGGTCAAGTTATCTACTACCTTGTCGCCCTTACCCTGGCTTATCTGGGTAAAGGAGTATGGGCGCCGGTTGTGGCCTATATTATCTTGCAATTTTTTTTGTTTTTTGGTGTATGCGGTCTGGCACACCTGATTCCCCGCCTGCACTGGTCAAAGCCAATGTTGCGGGAAATGCTAAAATACGGCGCCGGTTATTCAGCCTCTATCTGGGTATGGCAGCTACGTTCATTGGTAAATCCACTTGTTGTGGGTCACTACGCGGGCCCTGAGGAAGTGGGCTTTGTGGCTCTAGCCGTCCGTCTGGTAGATGCGCTAAGCTTTGTCAAAGGTGCTGCCTGGCGTCTTTCCATTGCTGCTCTGGCAAGACTCCAGGAGAATTACCTGCAACTGAAGCGAGCCATGGAAGAAGCCATGGTACTGCAAGTATTAGCTCTTGGTCCTATTTTTGCCATCTTTGCTTGCCTTGCTCCATCGCTCCTACCAATGCTTTTTGGGGAGCGATGGCATGTCGTACTGATGATGTACCCTTTCATAGCGGTGGGTTGTTTGGTCAACGCAGTATTCAGCATGCATTCATCAGCGCTTTATGTTCTCCGGCGAAACCTGGATGTAACTATTTTTCATGTACTGCATATTATATTGTTTGCCGGAGGCGCTTTTCTGTTTTTGCCCCGTTTTGGACTGCTTGGTTATGGATTAGCAGAGATATTGGCATTGTTTAGTTATATCATCATACACTTTCAAGTAAAGCGTATATTCCTCTTATCCTACATGAAGGTACTTCCCTGGCTCATTTCCTTTCTCCCCTCGCTTTTTACATCCATTTTTGTATTGCCTTCAGGTTTTTTTCTTTTGATACCGTTGTTAATAGTCCTGTTCGTGCCTGCCTTTAATAGAGAATTAGCAAGGTATATAAGAATTATTAACAGGGATATTAAATAAGTCTTTAATAAGTCTTTAGGCCCAGTTTTTTATTGATTAATATATGCAAGTCATAATTGCCGAAATGAGAGAGACGGGCATGGAAATAAATTAAATTATCAGCTCATCTAACCTCAAACGTCACCGATAGGAAACAATTTGAATAGATTAACACATAGGGTATTATTGGAAGATTAATGGAGTGGTAGTTATTGAAAAAGATCAGATTTGCTCTGGCAGGTTGTGGTGAGGTAGCTGATAAGCATGCGGCAGCTATTTCTGCTTTAGATGAGTGTGAACTGGTTGCTGTTTACGATTGCGGGCAGAAGATAGCAGAACGTTTTGCTGAGAGATACGCGGTCAAAGCATACAGCGATTACCAGAAGCTCTTAGAAGATCCCGGGGTGGATGTTGTGAACATATGTACCCCAAGCGGCTTCCATGCTGCCATGGGAATTGCTGCAGCGGGCGCCGGTAAACACGTTTTGGTGGAAAAGCCTATGGCTTTAAGTCTTGAAGACGCCGACGCGCTGATAGAAACTTGCGAAAAGGCCGGGGTAAAGCTTGGAGTGGTACACCAGAACCGTTTTAAACCGGCAGTTTTAAAGCTTAGGAAAGCGATGGAGGAAGGACTCTTTGGCAAGGTTACCCATGCCAACGCCACTGTAAGATGGAACAGAAATAAGGAATATTATGATCGAAAACCCTGGCGGCGCACAAAAAGTATGGGCGGCGGTGTATTGCTCAACCAGGCCATTCACAATATCGACTTGCTGCAATGGATGATGGGCAAGGTGATTTCCGTTTTCGGTTATACAACCTCTTGCCTGAACAGGACTGCAGGCGAAGATGTTGGTATAGCCGTTTTGCGTTTTGAAAACGGCGTGCTTGGGGTAATAGAAGCGGCCAGCACGATCTATCCCAAAAGTTTAGAAGAAACAATCGGTGTCTTCGGT
>JBAZQW010000191.1:0-4681 GCA_041645005.1 Desulfotomaculaceae bacterium
AAGGAAGTGGCGTTGAAATATATAGAGTCAGAAAAGTCCAGGGATACTCAATTGAAAGAAGCGTTTGACGCTTTATATAAAACAATAAAACAGCAACCTGAATAAACTGGAAATAAGTACTAGCAAATTTTTTGTTAAAGGTTTTCCTTATGATATCAGTCTTTCACAATTTAGAAAGTTTGATTTAGCTAAATTTTATAGAAAAAACACCTGGATATACAGGTGTTTTTTCCTTTTTGAAGGTTTAAAGAAATATAGCGCGAATTATTCTTAAGTGGTTTTTATAGGAGGTTTATAAGTTGCGGGCGATTTTATTAAAAGAACGCTTACTCACTGATGAAGTTTTTATACACAAAATAATCGCCTGGTTTCTGTTTTTTCTTTTTCTATATTTTTTGGCTGGTAAGTATTATGCCATTATACAACAGGAAGTCTATCCTGTTGTTCACACGGTAATCGAGTATGTAATAGTACTTGTGGCTATATGCGCTTCTATGATGAGCTGGTATGATTACAAGTACAAGCATGAACTGAAAATGCTGATTATTTCCCTTACTTTCGGCATAGTAGCGCCATTTGAATTTGCTCATGCCCTTTCTTACATGGGTATGCCTGACTTCATCACGCCTAACTCAGTCAATAAAGCTTCAACTTTCTTTATTATTACCAAGCTATTCCTGGCCGTCGGGTTGTTTACCGCTGTTTTCATGGGTGAAAAGATAAAAATATTACGCCGGTCAGCCTTAATACCCGCTTTTTCCTTTCTTGTGAGCGCTGTCTTAATTGTGTTGGTCGCCAATTACCTATCCTACCTGCCGGCTATGTATGATCCGGTTGCCAGCAGCCAGACCGGCCTTAAAAGCTTTCTTGGTTACATGGTTATTGCCATAGAGGTAATGACCGCAATCCGGCTTTTAATGAAAAAGGGGATCGGGAAACAGGATGTTTACCTTGGCATGTCCCTCGTAATAATAATTATGAGCGATCTCTCCTTTACCCGTTACTACAGCCCTTACGACACGTACAATTTACTTGGACACATCTACCAGATTTTTTCGTTTGTTTTCATTTTTAAGACCATAATAGACGAAGCGATAGGTGTGATTTACGAAAACAACAGGGCACTGGAAAGGCAGTGGGAATTGCTGGCGGAAAAAAACCGCCAGCTGCAGGAAGCGGACCAGCTGAAAGACGAATTTCTGGCCAACACCAACCATGAACTGCGCACCCCGCTAGCGGCGATTATCGCTTTTACAGAAATGCTGCTGGATGAGAGTACAGGGAAATTAAATGAATTGCAAAAGGACTATTTGAATGAGATCAGCGACAGCAGCAAAGAACTTCTGGAAAGGATCAATGGTTTCCTGGATCTCTCTAAAATTGCCGCGGGTAAGACAGTCTTATATAAAGAGGAATTTGAGGTCGACGAGCTCATTGAGGACATTGCCGGCAAAATGAAGCATCTTTTCAACCAGAAAGGGATTACTATCGAGATGCCCCCGGAGGCCTCTTTACTTAAAGTATGGGCTGACAGGGAGAAAGTCGGCCAGGTGTTGACCAGTTTGCTTTCCAACGCGCTAAAGTTTACGGTACCGAGCGGGAGGGTGGCTGTTGAGGCAGGTCCGGCGGAGGCGGGCCAGGGTGTCTATATATCCATAACGGACTCCGGAATAGGAATAGATACCAGTGACCAGGAAAAAATCTTTCAGCCTTTTCAACAGCTTGACGGAACCAGTGCCAGAAAGTACAGCGGGACTGGAATCGGTTTAACCCTGACCAGGAAGCTGGTTGACTTGCATGGCGGTTCGATCTGGGTGTCAAGTGAGATAAATAAGGGCAGCACATTTACTTTTACACTGCCGGCGAGAGAAAAATAAGAATTCAGGAGGGTTGGTTAAAAATGTCTCAAAGTATTTTAGCGGTTGACGACGACCAAAAGATTTTAAAAATACTGCAGCACTCCTTGAGTAAAGAGGGTTATAGAGTGACAACAGCCACCAGTGGTGAAGAAGCTCTGCAAATAGCCAGGCAAACCCCCCCCGACCTGGTGTTGCTGGATATAATGATGCCCGGCATGGACGGCTTTGAAACATATCAAAAATTAAAAGCGCTGCGGGAAGTCCCGGTAATTATACTTTCTGCCAGAAGCGACGAGGTGGACAAGATCGTAGGTTTCCGGATGGGAGTAGATGATTATCAGACCAAGCCATTTAGCCCCAACGAGCTTGCCCTGCGGGTAAAGGCTGTGCTGCGAAGAGCCCGGGAGCAAAAGGTTGACAGTAAATATGTGTTGAAATATGGCGATCTGAACCTCGATTACGAAAAGCGGGTGGTCTGGCACACCAATAATAAAATCGAGCTGACCCCCAAGGAGTTTGAGTTGCTCTGGCTTATGGCGTCAAACCCCAACCGGGTATTTACCAAAGCTCATTTACTGGACAAGATTTGGGACAGTGCCTTTTACGGTGACGATAATACTGTTACGGTGCATATCCGAAAACTACGAGAAAAAATAGAAGCAGACCCGTCAAAGCCGGTTTTTATTAAGACTGTGTGGGGAACAGGCTACAAATTTGAGTACAATGAATAAGTAAATTCAAGGCGTTTATAAAAGCGCCTTTTTTTTATTTAATAAAATATTAAGATTTACGTAATGTGCGCTTAAGCTAAGTACACTATAATGATTTTTTAACAAAGGGGTGAGGACATTGGACAGAGATAACCAGCGGGAAAGCAATTGCTGTTTTTCCAGGGAACTGTTGGAGGAACACTACAGGCTTTACCCTGGTGCGCATGAAAAGAAGTTAAAAGAGATCGAAGCCAGGCTGCTTAAGGCCGACACCACTATGGCCAATCCAACCTACTGCCCTCTTCGGTCCCTGAAAAAAGAGCATACTTATGCCCTAAACTCTGTGAAGCTGCATGGATATTTTTTTGAAAATATAGCGGAAAAACAGATCTCACAGCCATCGCCCGAATTGATCAGCATGCTGGAGCGTTGCTTTGGTTCAGTACAGGAATGGGAAAAACAATTTACCGCACTGGCCATGTGCTCCAGAGGCTGGGTTATCCTGGGCTTTGATTTGGCGGAAGGAGTGCTCAGGAATTACTTTACCGACAATGACTCGGAAGGTGTGTGGTCAGTGCTGCCAATTCTGGTGCTTGACGTATATGAACACGCTTACTGCACAGCTTTTCCGACCAGGAACGCATATGTCCGGGAGTTCTTGAAATATGTTAAGTGGGAATCGGTAAACCGGCGGCTGAATGTCGCCAATGAAGTGTATGAAAAAATAATTAAAATGAGCAAAGGGGTTAGCGCATGATCTGGTGTGTATGTAAAAAAGATTTTTGTAATATATTACATAAATAAACAGGAGGTAGATTTGAATGGTAAAACATGAATTGCCAGAACTACCGTACCCATATAACGCCCTGGAACCTTACTATGATGAGCAGACTGTGAAGCTGCATCATGACGCTCACCATAAAGCCTATGTTGACGGCCTCAACAACGCTGAGACGAAATTGGCCGAAGCAAGGGAGAAAGGGGATTTTTCCCTGGTAAAACACTGGGAAAGGGAACTTGCCTTTCACGGCTCGGGGCATATCCTGCACACGCTTTTCTGGGACAGTATGAAGCCCGGTGGCGGCGGCCCCGCCACAGGTAAAATAGCAGAGCTGATCGACAGGGATTTCGGCGGCTTTGACAATTTCAAGAAGCAGTTCTCAGCCGCGGCAGTGGCGGTGGAAGGTTCCGGATGGGCGCTGTTATGCTGCAATCCGCTTTTTGGCAAGTTGGAAATTCTCACTGCCGAAAAACACCAGAACCTCACCCAGTGGGGTGTTGTGCCTGTCCTGGCGCTGGATGTGTGGGAGCACGCGTACTACCTGAAGTACCAGAATAAGCGCGCCGCTTTTGTGGAGGCCTGGTGGAACCTGGTCAACTGGGACGGAGTCAACAGCAGGTGTAAATGCACTTGTTAAGCTTGGACCAAATAGCTTTAAGTTAATTGAAACGCGGGCTGAAAAGAATAGAAGGCTGGGCATACTACTTGCCTGGCTTTTTTTCTAAAATTTGCATGTGTACTATCATTACGGCAGATGCAGCAGTAAAATAGAGTTGCGGGTTGATTCCAATCTGATAAAGAAATGAGTTATCAGCATATAATGCTTGAAAATTAGCCGCGCGCAAACTTTTAGTGATTTCCAGGTTAAGATAGACAAATCAATGTGAGGGGTGAATATGTTGAAGAGTTCGATCCTCATCTGCTTTTTATCAATAATGTTCATGACACTGCTTACCGGCTGCACGGCAAATAAGACCAGCCCTCCAGTCAACCTTCCCGGTCCTTCCGCCGGACAGAAGGAAGCCCTGCCTATAGTGTCCAATCAACTATGCGAGTGGAAATCCGACGGCAAAATTAGTGACAACGAGTACGCCAGCCACCAGAGTATAGGAGATCTGGAAGTCTATACCCGTCTGGCAGGCGATAGTGTTATGTTCGGCCTAACGGCAAACACGGAAGGGTACCTGTCCCTGGGCATCGACACGGATGGGAGCATGCGGGACGTTGACATGATCATGTGCGCCGTCATAGATGGGGGTGCAGTGGTCGGGGACCTGTGCGGCAACGGCAAACACTGGCCCCATCCGGCTGATATAGATTCGGGCGGGAAA
>JBAZQW010000003.1:0-26776 GCA_041645005.1 Desulfotomaculaceae bacterium
GGCCGCCCTTTTCCATGACCACGGCAATATTGATGCTTATATAAACGAATTTGCCCACAGGCTGAAAATGAGCAAGGTGGAAGAGTCTTACCTGAAAAACCTGGCTGGCAAACATATGTATCCCATCAGCCTTTTTCACAAGCAGTCCCTTGGGCCGGCTGATATACACCGCTTTTTTATCGACCTGGGTCAGGACGCTGCGGATGTCCTGCTGCTTTCCCTGGCCAATGTCTTGGCAACCTGCCCGGATGAAAAAAGCGCTTTCGACCTGGCCGGATACCAGGCCTTTATCGGAGATCTCCTGTATAAATACTACTTTGAGGCTGAAACCTACATCAATCCACCTGCCCTGGTCAAAGGCGAAGACCTGATGCAAGAACTGGGACTTTCTCCTTCCAGGCAGATCGGCGATCTTCTGGAAAAGATCACCGAAGCCCAGGTCCGCGGGGAGGTAACCAGCAGACAAGAGGCCATATCCTTCGCCTCCCGGCTTTTAAATGAAAGCAAAACGGAAGAGTAAGCTGAGGAGGCCCGCAAGGGCCTCTTATAATTCTTACAGAGTATCCACCTTTGTTCCCGGAGGAATCCTTGTGCCAGGCTGTTGAAACACCTCTTTCAGCCCTCCATTTTCCATGCCTGTGGACATGGGCTTACCAAATTGGGCAAAAGATACTTTGATGGTAAGCAATAATTTTATATGGTACCCTTTTCCACCTCTAATCGTATTATGATATAGAGGTGGTATCTTTATGTTGTATGCAAGCAGGTACTTACGGATTATGGATCCCTTGATGGAGGGGCCTGACGTCCAGTATATACAAAAGCGGCTTACTGAGCTGGGTTTTTATACAGGTCCGGCTAATGGTGTTTACAGCCCGGAAACCCGCGACGCCGTTATCAAGGCGCAGCAAAGTTTTGGCCTGGCCGTGGACGGTATTGTCGGACCTGACACCTATAATTCCCTGGGCCTTAGCCCGAAGGACGATTTTCCGGTCGCGCCGGAATATGTAATTGTTATTGATACCCGCACATTAGAACTATCCCTACGCCAGTTCGGGCGGCAAACAGGCGTTTTTCCAGTAGCTGTTGGCACGCCAAACACACCTACGCCCCTGGGAGACTGGAAAATCATCCAAAAGGTTAAAAACCCTGGCGGCCCCTTTGGTGTGCGCTGGATACGGTTGAACTGTCCGTGGGGAGGGTACGGCATTCACGGCACGGATAATGAGGCCTCCATCGGCACTGCCGCCAGCCACGGCTGTGTCCGTATGAGGTCGGACGACATCATACGGATATACGACCTTGTGACTCTCGGAACCAGGGTGAAGATCATCGGGAATGCGTTTACGGGAAGACTTCTGCGCCTAGGTGTGGACCCTGGCGCCGATGTGCTGCGCGTCCAGCAAATTTTGCAAATGCTAGGCTATTACCGCGGCGACATAGACGGTTTTTACGGTCCGGTAACGGAAGCAGCGGTAGTAAAATTTCAGCGTGATCAGCGACTGAGTCCGGACGGAATTGTCGGACCGGATACCTATGAGCGGCTGCAACTGGTTAATGACATGGTCCTGGGAGATAGTAGACCATGACTTTTCTTTATACAAAATATTCCACCTTTGCCTGCGGGAAAAATTCTTGTGCCAGACTGTGGAAATATTCTTTTATCTCCATGAAAAGCTCTTTGGGGTAGATGTACTTACCGTAGCCGAACTGTCCGAATTTAAAGGTCCTTGGCTCTTCCTCCAGATCTAGGCCTGTGTTCGGGAATAACTCCAGGATCGTAGTCTTGGCCCTTTTAGTGAACCGGTGGGTGATGAATTCAAAGGTTAAATCGTGAGTGGCACCGGTAAATTTCACTGCTGCCATCTCAAAAAGCTCCCGGTAGCTTTCCTCCCATCTATCTTCAATAATAATAGGCGCCACTAAAAACCCCAGGGGATAACCGGCCGCGGCAACTTTTTTAGCCGCCGCAAACCTTTCGCTCAGCGATGGGGCAGCGTGCTCGTAACGACTGATCACTTCATCTGTATTTATGCTGAAGCGAAACCTGGTGTGCCCGTTATGGGGAACGGCCAGGAGTGAATCTACGTCTGTGAATTTCGTGACGAACCGGAAGCGGCCGTATTCCTCGCCTCCGAAAAATTCTATAGCCCTTGCCAGAAGCCCGGTGTACGGCTCGGTTGGCACCGGGTCGGAGGTGGCGGCGCCTTCAAAAACGGTTATTTCAGGTTTCCTCTTTTCAATATAAGCTTTGGCGGCGCTTAAAATTTCCTCTATGTTAACGTAGACACGGACGTAGGGCTTTTGACCCAGATTGGTTAAAAGGTAGCAGTATTCACACTTGCCCGGGCAGGAGGTGGCCAGGGGCAGCTGAAAGTGGGCCGAAGGCTTGCAAGTGGCAAAGTCCATGGTGCGGCGGACTCCCGCCACCAGGGTCCTTTTCGCTTCAAAATAGCCCTCGGCGCGGGTTTTGCCGGGAATGGAGGTAACCCGGTTATGGGAGGCCGTGCAGCTGGTTTCTATACCTTGTTTATCGAAATAACGCAGCAGTTTTTCCCCAAGAGGATATTTCAGCGCTTCCCGCTCGAAAATTACTCTTTTCGGTTCAAAAACCATATTACCACCCGCATTTTTATTTTATTATGTCCAAAAAATTGAGCCGGAAAGAGAAGTCCTCTCCTTCCGGCTTATTTTTTTCTTTCCAAATACTTTCCTGGACTAAACTATTTTTTCCACAAACTGGTCTCTTAATAGCAGCCGGGCTAAATCGATCGCCTTACAACCCCCAGGGACGACCAATTCAGGCTCGATTTCCGCCAGAGGCGCCATCACAAAAGCGCGCTCGGTCATGCGGGGATGCGGAACAACCAGGTCGGAAGTGCGGATTTTATCGTTGCCGTAAAGCAGCAGATCCAGATCTATGGTGCGTGGTCCCCAGCGTACGGTTGGTGTGCGTTCGAGCTCTTTTTCAATGTCCTTGCATAGTTTTAAAAACTCATGCGGGTTTAAACTTGTCTCAATCTCCGCCACTGTATTGAGAAACATATCCTGCTTGGGCTTGTAAAGTGGTGCTGTCCGGTAAAGGGACGCTTCTTTTTTCACCTGTACACCGGGGGCCGCTCCCAGCAGTTCCAGAGCTTTTTTTATATTGGCCTCTTTATCGCCCAAATTGCTGCCCAGGCCGATATAGGCGGTTGTAAGCATTGTGTTTCCTCCAAGGTTGAAATCATCTATGATTTTATAAAAGTATCATATTTATTATTATACAGTATTTCTGACAGAAGTGACCTGTAACAGGTTTAATAAAGTTCGACGGTGATCATGCCGCGCCTGCCGGTCCGTTAGCAGCGGATATGTGCCGACATCATAATACTGTTCTATTTTCTCATCTTAAACTGTATTCCGGCCCTTCTTTTTTCGCCCTATTTCCACAGCGGCCCAGGCGAACATGCCTGGCAGTGGCGCCTGGGGCTTTTTGACCCGCACTAAAACCTCATCTGCCGGAAATCGATCAAGCAAAGCGCCGGCTATAGCCTCGGCCACGGACTCAATTAACTGGCGGGAACGCCCGCAAACAATCGATTGTACCAGCTCGAACACCTGGGCGTAATTAACCGTATAGTCAAGGTTATCTGTCTCACCGGCCTGGCGCAGATCTAAAAAAAGCTCCACATCTACGATGAAACGCTGCCCCAGGGTCTTCTCTTCAGGCCTGGTCCCATGGTATCCGTAAAACTCCATTCCTTCCAGAATAATCTTATCCATAACCGCTCCTCTTTACAGTTATCGTCAAAATGGGTAAAACTATTTACTAATTATACAAACGGAAAGTATATCTCTTTCCGGTCCTTTTCCTCTATAAAGGCTTGTTTTTACATCCGCAAGCCTCGATTTCAGTAGTAGGTCGTAAGTCGTTTTTCCCACGTCTCATTTCCCACTTCTCACGTCTCACTACCCACGTCCCACCTGCGGCCCATGATGGCGTCAGTCATTTTAGCCACTCTGGCCATTTCTTTTACATCATGCACCCGCACTATGTTCGCCCCGTTGGCGGCGCCTACGGCTACAGCCGCCGCGGTTCCCTCCACCCGCTCCTCAACAGGCAGGTTCAGCACCTTGCCGATGGTTGACTTGCGGGAGGGGCCGATTAAAACCGGCTGTCCCAGGCAGCGCAGTTCCTTTAACCTTCTCAGTGCCTCCAGGTTTTGCAATGCTGTTTTGCCAAAACCAAGGCCTGGATCAATTATAATATTTTCCCTGGGAACCCCCGCTTGCCGGGCGATGCTGATGCTTTCCCGGAAATACTCAACCATGTCTCCGATCAGGTCCCGGTAAATTGTGCCCTTTTGATTATGCATCAGCACCAGAGGCGCTCCGTATTCGGCTGCCAGCGCCGCCAGCGCCGGGTCTGCCCGGAGGGCCGACTGGTCATTGATCATGTGAACGCCCATCTCCAGCGCCAGCCTGGCCACAGCTGACTTAGTGGTATCTATGGAGACAGGTACCGGTATCTCTTGCACCAGCTTTTTTAAAACCGGTATAACCCTGGCCAGTTCTTCTTCTTCCCCTACCGGCATATGACCCGGCCGCGTCGATTCCCCCCCCAAGTCTATGATATCAGCGCCGTCAGCCACCATCTGCCCCGCCCGCTCCACCGCCATGACGGGGTCATAATATTCCCCCCCGTCCGAGAAGGAGTCCGGGGTCACATTGAGGATCCCCATCACCAGGGTTTTTTCCCCCAGTCGTATGGTTTTCCCCCGGCAGTCCAGATCATAAGGGCAAAAACCCTCCTGCCTGTCCAGCACTTCCTTGATCCGTTTGGCCAGGTTAGCCAGGCTGAACGGCTGGCATTCAAGTTTGGCCAGGAAATACTCATACTGCTTCAAAGTGCCCATCAGCAGCACCTTCGTTTCCGCTACGGAGTGATCGACCACCCCCCTGGAAACGGCAGCTTCACCGCCCTTGCCGAGCATCTCCTGTTTGATAATATTGGCTTGTTTGGGCTGCACCCCGTCCAGCATGACCAGCCTGTGCACAGCTTTCGGCGCCATCCAGCCGCAGCCGGCCGCGTCCGCTCCAACAGCGGCGATCGCCCGGCGGGCCTCCTCTTTGTTTTCAACCATGATACTGTAAACTCTGATTGACAATGATATTCCTCCCGGTTTGATTAATCCGGTGTCACACTTGGGAAAATTATAAAGCGGCCGGCAAAGAAAAGCAATGTCCTGGAAAAACAAAGCGGCCTTACGGCCGCTTCAGATTTTAAAACAGTCCTGTAACGTTCCCGGTAACCACATCCACGTCTATGCGCCTGTAAGCCGGATCTGAGCTGGTGCCCGGCATCAGGCTGATGGCGCCGGTTACCGGGCAGAGGAACCTGGCCCCGGCAAACACCAGGATGTCGCGCACCGGCAGGACCCAGTCCCTGGGCACCCCTTTCAGGGTGGGATCGTGGGACAGGCTTAAATGGGTTTTGGCCATGCAGGTGGCAAAACCGGCAAATCCGGGATCGGACTCAAAGCATCTGGCTTTAGCTTCCGCCTCTGGCGACCAGGAGACACCGACGGCGCCGTAAACCTCGCGGGCGATTAATTCAACCCTCTGCCGCAGAGGCATTTCCAACGGGTAAAGGTACCTGAAATCGATCTTTTCATTGCAGGCGTCAATAACAGCATCAGCCAACTCCAGGGCGCCGTCCCCGCCTTTTAGCCAGTGCTCGGAAAGAGCGCAACGGGCGCCCGCCCCCTCGGCGTAGCGGCGGACCATGGCTATTTCTTCAACGGTATCGGTGTAGAACGAGTTTATACAAACAACCGGTTTAATCCCGGATTTTTTAACTATGTCTATATGGTGCAGCAGGTTGGGTATACCTTTTTCAAGGAGCGCCAGGTTTTTCTTTGTATATTCGTCTGGCAGGGGCCTGCCCGGAATCACCACCGGCCCGCCGCCGTGCATTTTCAAAGCCCTGATGGTAGCTGTGATAACAGAAACATTGGGCGACATACCGGCTATCCTGCTTTTAACATTCCAGAATTTCTCAAAGCCGATGTCAGCTCCAAAACCGCTTTCAGTAACATGATAGTCAAACATCTTGAGGCCAACCCGGTCCGCTATAATGGAGGACTGTCCAATGGCTATATTGGCGAAGGGGCCCGCGTGCATCAGGACAGGCTGATACTCCACTGTGCTGACCAGAGTCGGGTTAATGGTATTTCTCATATAGGCGCACATGGCGCCGTCCACTTCAAGATCAGCTGTTGTAACCGGCCCGCCGTTCCTGTCATAGGCAACGATGATTTGGCTGATACGCTCCCGCATATCCCTTAAGTCCCTGACCACGGCGAGGATGGCCATCAACTCGGAACTCGCGGCAATACCAAATTTGGATTCCATCGGGTAGCCGTCCATCCTGCCGCCTTTGCCCATAAAAATCCTGCGCAGGCCCTGGGCGCAAAAGTCGATAATCCAGCCCATCTCAACCCTGGCGGGATCAACATCCAGCCGCCTTAATTTGCGCAATAACAGCTGCTCATCATCATAGTTTCTCTCATGCTGCATCCTGGCGTTGAGAGCCACCATGGCCAGGTTGTGGGCGTTCATAATGTCATTGATATCGCCTGTCAGCCCCAGGGAGATTTCAGTCATGGGGATGACCAGCGCATTGCCGCCGCCGGCGGCTGAACCCTTGATATTCATGGTGGGGCCTCCCGAAGGCTGGCGGACCGCGGCGCCGGCATTCATACCCCTCTTGCTTAATCCCTCCACCAGTCCGATGGTTGTGGTGGTTTTCCCCTCTCCCAGCGGTGTGGGTGTTACGGCGGTAACATTAATGTACTTGCCGTCCGGCCTGCCCTGCAGGCGGTTATTGATTTTAAGGAAGTCAAGCTTGCAGACCTTGCCGTAAGCAATAACTTCATCTTTTTCCAAGCCAAGCCTTTCCTGCCAGTGACTCGAAGTCGGCATGTTAACTTCAGCAGCCTCGGCAATTTCAAAATCTTTCATCCTGGTAGGGTCATAGGCCATAAAACGCTGCTCCCCCTCATAAACAAAAAGAAATATATTTTATTCGTAAATCCACCGGTCAACTTCCCGGCTGTATTCCACAAGCTCTTCTTCTTTAAAGAACAGGCTGATTTCTCTTGCCGCGCTTTCCCTGGAATCGGAACCGTGGATGACATTACGGCCGATGTCCAGGCCATAACTGCCCCTAATCGTTCCGGGCGCCGCTTTTAACGGGTTGGTCGCACCCATCATTTCCCGTGCCGCGCTGACGGCGTCTTTGCCTTCTATCACAAAGGCTACCACCGGACCGCTGGTGATGAACCCGACCAATGGCTCAAAAAATGGTTTGCCCACATGCTCGCCGTAGTGTTTCTCAGCCAGTTCCCTGCTGATCCGGAGCATTTTGAGCCCGATAATCTTAAATCCTCTTTTTTCAAACCTGGCGATGATTTCCCAGGCCAGGTTTCGCTGCACGCCATCAGGCTTTACCATAAGATATGTACGTTCCATAAATACCTCCCAAGGTTTTAATAGCATTACTTAAATTTTGACTGGCCTAACAAATCTAAAACCCGCTTTTTACAGAAACACCCGCAGCTTAGCCGCGGGCGCACTTTTTTTACTTTATCCGTTTGTGCCGTTCGTACGCTCACCCTCACCGGACTGTTTCATCAGTTCCGCAAATTCATTGGCATCAATTGTTTCCTTTTGGAAAAGAGTCTTGGCTACCAGGTGCAGTGTTTCAATATGCTTATCCAAAAGTTCCTTGGCCTTATTATAGGACTGGTCGATGGTCTGCCGCACCTGGATGTCGATGGCGTTGGCCACCTCTTCACTGTAATTGCGGTCCCTGGACAGATCCCTGCCGAGGAAAGGTGCATCGGTCTTGCGGCCGTAAGTCATCGGTCCGAGGTCGCTCATACCGAATTCCATGACCATTTTCCTCACCAGATCGGTTGACCGCTCCAGGTCGTTTTGCGCCCCGGTGCTAATTTCCTTTAATACCAGGTCCTCGGAGACGCGACCGGCTAAAAGCATGGTCACCTGATCTAGCAACTGGGACTTGGTGGCATAGTAGCGGTCTTCTTTGGGCAAGAGCAGCGTATACCCGCCGGCCCTGCCTCTGGGTATGATCGAAACCTTATGCACGGGGTCGGTATTCGGGAGCAAAAAGCCCACCACGGCGTGCCCACCTTCGTGGTAGCTGACCAGCCATTTCTCTTTTTCGCTGATAACCTTGGATTTTTTCTCGGGACCTGCTATTACCCGCTCAATGGAGCTTTCCAGATCCGCCATAGTAATCTTTTTCCGGTTTTGCCTGGCCGCCAGCAGCGCCGCCTCATTGGTGAGGTTGGCCAGGTCAGCCCCGGTAAAGCCCGGCGTCCGGCGGGCCAGCACTTCAAGGCTGACAGCCTCTTCCACCGGCTTGCCGCGCATATGGACTTTAAGGATTTCTTTGCGCCCGTTTACATCCGGCGCATCAACCGCAACCTGGCGGTCAAAACGCCCCGGCCTCAGGAGAGCCGGGTCTAATATATCAGGCCGGTTGGTGGCCGCCAAAATAATGATCCCCTCATTTGGCGCGAAACCATCCATCTCGACCAGTAGTTGGTTTAGTGTCTGCTCGCGCTCATCGTGGCCACCGCCCAGTCCGGCGCCCCGCTGCCGCCCCACAGCGTCGATCTCGTCTACAAAAACAATACATGGTGCGTTCTTTTTAGCCTGTTCAAACAGATCGCGCACCCTGGAAGCTCCCACACCAACGAACATTTCAACAAAATCAGAGCCGCTGATGCTGAAAAACGGTACCCCCGCCTCGCCGGCCACTGCTCTGGCCAAAAGGGTCTTACCGGTCCCGGGCGCACCAAACAACAGCACCCCTCTGGGAATCTTGGCGCCCAGTTCCTGAAACTTTTTAGGATTCTTCAGGAACTCCACGATCTCTTCAAGCTCTTCTTTTACCTCGTCCGCCCCTGCCACATCAGCGAAAGTTATCTTCTTTTTATCGTCGGTGTGCAGCCTGGCCCGGCTTTTGCCGAAAGACATCACCCGGTTGCCGCCGCCCTGGGTCTGCTGCATCAGGAAGAAGAACAGGATCACAAACAAAAGTATAGGCAACAGGGTTGTAAGGAGCCCGGCCCACCATCCAGGCTGTGGAGGCGGTTCGCTCGTCCATACAACCTTCTTTTCTTTCAAGACTTTATATAAGTCTTCATCGGTTGCCGGACCTTTGGTTTCAAACTTCGACCCGTCAGACTTTTCACCTGTTATGATATTGGTAAGGTTCTCCGCCTGAATTATTACCGACTTTACCTGCCCCTGATTAATAAGCTCGTAAAATTCACTGTACTTGAGCGGTGTGGGGACAATTCTGGTAGGTGTTGTATATTTAAGCAAGGCGATAATAACCAGAACAATCAGCAAATATATGCTAAGGTTTTTTACAACCTTGTTCACAATGACACTCCTTCCATAAAACGCACTTACCCATAATGAGTATTTTAACATATTTCAGCAGTCGTTTCAATCAAAAGCAATACCGGGGACCAGTTTTAAATGAAGCACCCGCGTAGTGTGGTCACCTATTTTCCACTTCTCCCCGGTCCGCATGCCGCCTACCCAGACGATCTCACCGGGTGTGCTGACAAGTGGTATCCGGTCCCTTTCCTCTTGTGCCACCTTTTGTTTTATAAAAAAATCCTTTAGCTTGGTTTCCGCAAGGCTACCGTAAGGGGAAAAAACATCTCCATTTTGACGGCGGCGCACAAATAGCGAGTCCGGCAGTTTGCCAAAGTCCAGCAAAGCCTCGGACGGGGGGATGCTGGCAGGGTTTGGAGCACTGGCATAAGGTATTTCTTCAGCGTAAATTGTTTGGTTTAACTCGGGCAGATAAGTAGCGCCAGGCACCATTAATGGATAAAGGTAATAAGGCGCCTCTGAATTTTCTTGCACCCTTTTCAGTTCAAGGGAGGAATAGCGCCGCACTGCAACGGTATTCCAGGGCATAACAGCCTGCGAGCCGGTATTGCCGTTGTTAATCAAATCCAGCGCCGCCTGGGCATGCTGAAAGTCCAGCACTCTCTGTCCTCCGGTTAAATACTGCCAGGCCTTGCGCAGGACCCTGCGCCGGATGGCCACAGGCATGCCCTTTAGTTCATCCAGGCTTAGCAATAAACTGTCTCCTGCTGGAGTATAAAGCGCATCCTGGAACGCTTTTTCCGCCTGTTCCTCCAGGCAGTTGTCCTCTTCCCGGCTGATTTCACCCAACCTGAGCAATGCCGTAACCAGGCCCGGGTTGTAGTCCCTGGCCAGCAGCGGGATCAGGTTCAGCCTGACCCGGTTCCTGGTGTATACGGGCTTCAGATTGGAAGAATCCTGGCGAAAAGGCAGGTTCTGCTCACGGCAAAAGCGCTCAATTTCAAAGCGCCTGATGGTCAGCAGGGGCCTGATATATAGATTGTCCCTTACGGGAAGAATGCCTTTGAGACCTGTGGTGCCCGTACCTCTTAAAAAATTAATCAGGATGGTCTCGGCCTGATCATCCGCCTGGTGCGCCAGGGCAATTTTTGTCGCGCCCACCCGCCCGGCTGTCTCAAGAAAAAAATCATAACGCACTTCCCGGGCGGCCACCTGTTTGGAGAGACTGCTTTGCAGCCTGTATGCCGGGACATCAATGGATTTTACAGTAGCGGGCAGATTATAACGCTCAGCCATTTCAGCCACAAATAAAGCGTCGTTAGCCGACTCTTCGCCCCGGAACATGTGATTTAAATGGGCCACGTGCAGCGATATTTCAAGATCATCTTTTAATAAATACAGAATATGCAGAAGCGCCATTGAGTCCGGGCCGCCTGACACAGCCACGACCACCCGGCAGCCACGCTCAACCATGTGGTGGCGGTTCATGTAAGCGCTGACCTTTGGGAGCATGTCCATTAACTTTCACCTGTACAATTGGGACAAATTTTAGACATCTCGTTATTCAACACCGCTCAAAGCTTTTCCTGCCGCCGTCCGGCACAGTGATGGTAAAAAAGAGCATTTGCTCATTAATTCACCTGTCCACTGATATGACGGTCAATCTCACCCTGAAGCATTGGTACCCTGCTTAAAAAAAGCAGTGAGGCGATTATACACAGTAAAAAGGCTCATCACCCTTCCCCGCTTATCATCATCAACTATGGTTTGTAAAATAGTATTGTTTGATACCATCTGGATCATCGCGCCGAAGCCTGTTAAGATCATTAACGGCAGGGACAGCAAAAAAACACGGGACAGGGAAAGCATGATCAACCCGGCGCCAAAATTTTTTCACGGATAATGAAATGAGGGATAACCGTGTTTTGCAAAACGATTATCCCCCGGGGGCAGTTAGTTTTTCACATGTATTTGTTTTTCCATCCTGGCCACCAGCACGGTCATGTCGTCGGGCGCTCTGGCCACGCCGCCCGCTCCGGCCTGGGCCAGCTTCAAAATGAGTTCAGCCATTTCCTGGGGAGGCATGTCCATCACGTCCAATAAAACCCCGGCCAGCCATTCTTCCCGGCTGCCGCTGCCCCTGTAAGCGTCAAGGATACCATCGGTGACCATAACCAGCAGGTCCCCGGCCTCACAGGTTCTGGTCAGGGTAGACACTTCGATATCTTCAATAATTCCCACCGGCAGGGAACTGGATTTAATCTGATCCACCTGACCGCCCCGGATCATGAATGTGGGCACCGCCCCTATTTTTACAAAATCAGCCTGCCCCGAGTTGAGGTTTACAACTGACAGGTCAACCGTGGCGAAAGTTTCGCCCGGCGAGCGCAGGACCAGGATTGAATTAACTGTTTTTATGGCCAGATCCTGCCCGAAACCAGATTCCAGGAGATGACGCAGCAGAGAAATAGTTGTTCCGCTTTCCAGGGCGGCACGCGGGCCTGTCCCCATGCCGTCGCTCAGGATCAGGGCCAACCTTCCTCCTTTAAGATGCAAAAAAGCGTAGCTGTCACCGGAAACGATGCTCCCGTTTTTACCTATGCCCGCCGCTCCCAGTATCAGGCGATAATTCTGATCCGGGTAAAATCTCAGGTGACAGGCGGGATCCCCTTCCCTGACGGTGCATGCCGGTGTCGACATGTAAAAAGGCTGTTCAAGCAGTTTTGACAGTATAGGCATGATTAAATCCCTGCATTCCATCGTCACGCTGCAGGGAAGATGTGCCAGAGAAACTTCAATCGCCCCGTCTTCCCTGCGGTATACTGACAGGCTGTCCACCTGGACGCCCGCCTCTTTTAACTTTCTGCGCAGGGCGGGCCCCACTTCCCCTGCTTCCACTTCGTATTCCAGTTCGCCCGGCAGGCTGGCCATTACCTCGGAAATGCCCCTCAGCTGCTCCGCGACGATTTCCCTGCTCTCCAACAGCCTGTGGGACCAGTAGCGGTTCAAGCTATATGTTTCGTAAAGGCAGCTGATGGTAATGGCAAGCTCTTTGGTCCGCGAGCAGCGCCTTTTGATCTCATCGGGCAGGCTGTCCGGCGAGACTTTCCCATATAATTCAACCAGGGCGAGGAGATCGATCAGCCCCTGGTAGGTCTTGTAAAACTCTCTTTCCCAACAGGTCCTGTAAAAGGTACAGTCACTGCATATCTTTTCACCCACCTGGTTTAAGAGCCTTTGCAGCCCTTGCTCTTCCCAGTCCTTGCCGGTGGTGGAAGATACCTGTTCAAAGGTCCGCGACAATTCCCTGAGCACCCTGGCCCAGTTTTTAATCCGGTCTTCGAATATTTCCTTGTAAAAAAATCCATCTTCGGAGGTTTCCTTTGTTTTAGGGGACTCCAGGCCCAGGGCCACTTTCAAATCCTCTAAAAAAACCACCGGGACCAGCAGAAAAAGCAGTGTGGCAATCCCTGTTTCCGCGATAATGGCAACCATATTCCCATAATCGTTAATATAAACGGATAAAATAATATTACCCAGGAGGAATCCGGTGGCTACACCGGTTTTACTAAAATTCTTGCAAATACCCGCCAGCAAACCGGCGAATGAGTATGCCCCCACCATGACTGGAGCCGTGACATAAGCCAGACCGGGTATGGTCCCCACCACCGCGCCGGCGCCGGCGCCGGCGCCGGCGCCGCCAACAAACGCCGCCAGCAGAATAACAAGCTTGCTCAAGACGCCCTTTACGCTTATCATTTCATACTTGAGATCACCGGTTCCGGCGATAAGCCCCCCCAGGATAAGCAGTAAACAAAATATTTCTTCTCCGGAAAAAGGGTAAACACCGTCAGCCTTTTTTTTAAGCGCCTCAATGCCGTATAGCATGACTGGAGTGAGCAGGGCGGCAAATACAGCTTCAAACAAAACGCTGAAGTAGCCGTAGGAAGAAGGGGAATTGTAAGCTATAAAGGAGACTTTAACCGCCACGGTCGCAGCCAGAACCAGAGCCGGCAGTACCAGCCACGGCCTTTTCATTTCGGCCGGCGCCGATCTGATTAAAAGCCAGGTGCAAAGCATGGTAAGAATCGAGCTGGTAAGGGGTATCCCCCTGCTGACCGTGGCCAGGCCGAGGATAACTGAAAGGACCGCCAGAATACCGGAACGGCCACAGACCCTGATGGCGGCAGCCACAAAAGAAGCCCCGAAAGGCGACAGCTCGCCCAGCAAAACCGCCCGCCCCAGAAAGAAGCCGGCACAGGCCAGTACCAGGGACTCGAAATTCAAGGCCTGTCCAACTTTGGCCCGGAAAAAAGGAATTTGTTTTTTGCCGTTCTTTGTACTGACGCCGGACCGGTGCTTCTTTTTTTCACTCCCGGACCGATGATACGGATAGATCTCGGGATTTTCAAACAATAGATCCACCCCTTATACTTTTTCTACCAATAGTATTATTATAGTATAAGTACGTGGAATATATTGTCATCTTTGGTAGCTATAACATCACTTTATTTCGACTTCTTCCAGCAAAAGTCCGTAAAGCATGTCGCATTCGCTGACATACATCCAGCTGAGGCCCAGCCCACTTAAAACCGTTTTAAGGATAACCACTCCCGCAACGATAATATCGGCTCTCTCCGGCTGCAGGCCCGGCACCTTCCTTCGTTCCTTTATGTCCATGTCTTTCAACATATTTAAGATCCTGTCTACACTGCCGGCGCTTAAGCAATAGCCGTGCACCCGCTCGGGGTCATAAACTGCAAGCCGCTGGTCAATGGCAGCCAGGGTGGTTACCGTTCCACCCACTCCCACCAGATTTTTAAATGGCAGGCTCTTTATTTCCTCCAGGGCCGGTCTTAGAAGAGCTGATATCTCCGCTTCCCCCTCGCCGGTTTCGGTCATCCGCACAGCCCCGGCATTTACACTAACCAGGCGCAACCTGCCCGATTGCTGCCAGGTAAGCTCCGTGCTGCCGCCGCCTATATCCAAGACTACAGTAGAGTGGGGCAGGGCCACCAGTCCTGCCAGCACTCCCCTGTAACTCAAAGCCGCCTCTTCCTCACCGCTCAGCACCCGCAGATGCAATCCTGTTCCTTTTTTTACCAATTTCAAAAACTCACTTTGATTGGATGCGTCCCGTACAGCGCTGGTGGCCGCGGCCACAATTTTTTCAGCTCCCAGGTTCAGCGCCGTTTGCTTAAACACTCTGACGGCCTGCACCGTTCTCTCCATGGCACCCGGAAGCAATAAGCCCCCGGCAATCCCTTCCCCCAGGCGGGTGGTGGTCAGCCCGGTTTCTATCCTTTTGATAACCCCGCCAGCCCCCTCGACAACCAGCAGCCTGGTGGAATTTGTCCCGATATCAATAGCGGCGACACGCCTCATCACTTATCACTTCCAACTATTAAATTAAAGGCACGGTGTTATCCTTAGCGAACGACCCATAAAACAACAAAAGCAATTCTCGCCATGAGAATTGCCTGTCTCTTATTCCGCTTTCCTGCCCGAACCGCGCCCTCCCCTTTTTGATTCGGTATTCCGCTTTAAAACCTGTTGGCGCTCTTCACTCTCTTTGAGGAACTTGGCCAGCCTATCTTCAAAGGAAGGCTGAAATTTTTTCTTGGCGGGGCGGACTGAAGGGTTAGCCTGTTTAATGGAAAGGCCTATTTTACCCTTCGGGTCTACTGAAATTACTTTCACGGTAACCTTGTCACTGGCTTTCAGGAAATCGTTAACGTCCTTTACGTAAACCTCTGCAATTTCCGAAATGTGCACTAAACCAGTTTCCCCACCGGGCAGCTCAATAAAAGCACCGAAATTCGTAATTCCGGTGACAACGCCCTCCAAGACGCTCCCCAGTTCAATCGGCATAACTGACAAAATTCCTCCTTAAAACTCCAAAAACCTAGTGTAATTATATGCGAACCAAACGGAGAGTGTCAAGAAACATCTGGGTTTTCTATATAACTTTAGTCAGCTACAGCATTCTCTTGCACAGGGCTCTGAATCCCCTTTAACTGAGTTCCCGGCTCCACCGGGATCACCCTTGTTTCGCCCGGCTTGATCAGGCCTATCTTCTCACGGGCGGTCTTTTCAATATAGGCGTCGCTTTGCACCATGCGCAGTTCTTCACGAAGGGAGGCGTTTTTTTGCTGCAAATCCTTCATCTGTTGCTGAATACTGCTGACGTCGTTGTGCATGTTAGCAAGCTTGTTGAACTGGCTGTAGAAAGAAAAAGCCATATATGCCAGGAGGAACACACCTATTAATACAGGAATCCTGCTTCTGGATAGATTGAAGGATTTTTTAGGCCGGGACCGCTTGCCTGGCGCAGCCTTTTCCTCCAGGGGGTAAAATGCTTCCCATTCCTTTCTTAAAGGCTGGTTCACTGCTTAACCTCCTCTTCCTCATCAATTCCAAAGATGGCCAGGTTTTGACCGGGTATGATGATCACCACTTCGTAGCCTTTGGTCCTGGCCCGGCTGTATAATGTTGAGACAGTGCTGGGGCTTAAATTAAGCTGTTTGGCTATCCTGTCCGTGGAATAGCCCATCTCTTTTAAAGTCACAACCTGCCGTTCCCTGAAACTGAGTCTTTCAGCGCCCCTTATTTCAATCTTCATAAAAAACTGCTCCTAGCATTAAACAGGTATTGTCCACAAACTATGTACAAAGTAAGTACAAGTTTTCTACAAAAGAAAGATTATTCCTTCTTTTGAGTAAAAAATATTTTTATTTATCTGAACTAAAAAAACGCGGCCGGGACATCCCCTGGCCGCGCTCTTTAAAATCTATAAAACCAGCTTGTTTTCAATTTGTTTCAAATCTCCAGTCTGACCCGGTTATACCCTCAAAGTTATCGCCACTGTCCACTTCTTCAAGATAGTCGGCCTTGATTGTCACTTCAAAAGTATCTCCTTCAGCAAGCGGCTCTTCCAGAGTGATAATCAGCGTGTCACCATCAATTTCAATACTATCTATATCCACATACTCATCTTCGCTTTTGTTGTAGACTTTGGCAGCGTTATCCAAATCCTTGCCGGATATCACCTGAATATCATCGCTGAATTCAGCTCTGAGAACTTCGGTGTTCGCCCCGTCCACATCGTCATCCCCATCGGCGGGGCTTAAGCTTACAATATCAAAATCATCTTCTTCGGCATCGCCTGTACTGAATTCCCACTGACTTCCGCTCAGCCCGTCAAAGCTTTCCCCGGACTCTTCGGCCTCAATTATGTCCTCATCAATGGTCACCCGGTAAGTCTTGTCGTCTTCGAGTTCATCTTCCAGTTCAATATACAGGTACCTGCCACTAATTGATACCTGATCTATGTCAATGTAATCATCGTCGGTAACATTTTTCACAGTGATACCTTCCCTGACGCTTGCCAGGTCTTCTGACGCTTCAATTGCCACGCTAAATTTGGCAGTCAGCTGATCGGTGGCCGGATCAACATCATCACTTCCGTCAGCGGGAGTCAGTGTGTCAATTTCAAGGTCATCACTGGTATCGCTGTCGTCATTTCCGTCACCTTCTATTTCTGATAACATGATCCGGTAGATTATGGCTGCCATCTCTGCCCTGGTTACCGGTTTGTTGGGCTGAAACTTTTTGTCGGGATACCCGACCATAAAACGATGTTTGCACATCCCGCCTATGTAAGACCTGGCGAAATACGGTATCTCATCATCATCCAGGAAGGAAGTCTGATCATCCTCTTCCAAACCTATGGTCCTGGCTGCCCAGACCGCCACCTGGTACCTTTTGGCCGGCTCCCATCCTTTAAAATTATCCGCTTCCGCTTCCGTCAGGATCCCCTCTTCGACAGCATAATCCATACATTCCCGCATCCAGTCCGGCACACTTTCGTCCAGTTCCAGATCCTGATCAGCTGTACCGTCAAAACCTGATGCCCTGGCGATCATCATGATCGCTTCATATTTAGTTACCGGATTGTTCGGCCTGAACGTAAAATCGGGATAACCGGCAACTATTCCCTGCGTCAACATGAAACGGACCGGCTGCTTAGCCCAGTGTGAACCCACATCAGTTAACTGAGTCGCTTTCCAATTTGCCTGAACTTTTATTTTCCATTTTCCTTTTCCATTGCCGGGACTGGCAAATGACGCGCTCGCCATCACCAGTACCAGAATCGCGGCTAAAACCAAGGTAATACTACTCTTTCTCAACAACCCGTACACCCCCGATTAAAATTCTCTGGTCACAACCTGGCCTTATTATTGGTTTATCCAGATCCCTCCTTTCTTGACTTTGCTCCTATTTAGTTAATACGCTTAATTAAAAAAATATGGGGGGTGCTAAGCCCCCTGGGAAATAAAACTATTTTTTATAAAGATGTTAATAATGCCGTCCCGGTGGTGATACTATAACCAGTTATTAAATTAGGAATTGAGGTGCCATCATTGCAAAGAAGATTGATCATTATTCTAAGTGTTTTTTCAATACTGACGGTAGTGACACTTATTTTCAGCATCCAACATAAATCACCGGAAACGGTATATGCTTCCGATAATTTAATCAGGCTGCACGTGGTGGCCAACAGTGACAGCACCGCCGACCAGGACCTGAAAAGAAGAGTCAGGGATGAGATAATAAGTTATACGGAACCAGAATTTATCAAAGCGGAGAACCTGGATTCCGCCAGGTCGATCGCCAGGGCTAACCTGGAAGGCATCAAGGATGTTGCCGCCCGGGAGATAAAGGCCCAGGGAAAAGCATATCCAGTTCGGGTGGAACTGGACAGCTTTCCTTTCCCCACCAAGCATTATGGCCCTTTCATACTTCCCGCCGGTGATTATGAAGCGGTAAAAGTGACCATCGGCGCAGGAGGCGGGGCAAACTGGTGGTGCGTCCTCTTTCCGCCCCTTTGTTTTGTGGACATGTCAAAAGCAGCTGAAAGCTCACGCACGGAGTACAGCACCGCCGGCGACAATCTTCCGCTGCCAGGCGCTAAAGAAAGCGACAGCAAGGCGCCGGACCTGGAAGTTCCCGAAATAACCGCCGCTTCTGCCGTGGCAACAGGTTCGGGCCAGGTTGAAGAAGAAGTGGCAACAGTGGAATTTCGCTTTAAAATAATTGATATCGTTCGAAGTTTTTTTGCCTAGATATTAGCCTTCATCGAGCCAGGACGGCGAGTTGAAGGCGGTCCAATTTCGCCCGAAGCGAGCCAGTTTTTTGTGCGACGAAGTCGCACCTCCAATCGGGGACATTCCCTGGTTTCGGGTGTGTCCCCGTTCCTTAACCGTTTACTAGACGCGAAGTAGAGGAGCCAAGCGGTTTCAACACCATGGACGACTTTATCTACAACCTGGCCGGAAGTGTAAACTTCCGGTTTATTTTTTTATTATCCATATATAGCCAGACAGTAACACTCCCGGCAAAAAAACATAATCTAAATCATGAGAAATACTGGCAGAAGAGGATGGTGTTACATGTTTAGAAGAGCACCCCACCCGTTTTTTAACAGGCAGCTTGTGAAAACGTACAAGAAAGAAAATAAAGAGAAACAACCGTCAGGTGAGATTAAAGCCGAGGCCGCCGCGCCGGAGATCCAGGCAGAGGGAATTTTTCCGCAGGCCCGACTCGCCCAGGCTTATGTCATCTGGCAAAGGTACGGCCCGATCTTCAGTCCGGCCGAAGCGCTGGAAAAGGGCACTATTTTCCCGGATCTATACAGCCCTTATCTCTATTAGGGAAAGGGGACACACCTTCTTGAATAGTTTGAACTTGTTACTTTTTTATGTATCCGTTTAATTTTTATTCACTATTTTATTTGCAGTTAATACATGCGAAGGAATGTCCCCAATTATATTAACGGAGGTGGATAATTGGAATGGATGAAAGACTGGCAATGCTAAAAGGAATCCAGGAACTCGAATTCGTGGCGATTGATTTGAATCTGTTCCTGGACACACACCCCCAGGATCAGGCGGCGCACAGGGATTTCCACGCAGTCAGGAACCAACTGCTGGAAGCGATAAGTCGTTATGAGGAAATTTACGGGCCTTTGACAGTTACCGGCTGCACCCCGCCGCACCATCAGTGGCTCTGGATCCAGGGTCCCTGGCCCTGGGAAATCGAATACGAATAGGAAAGGACTATGGACGATGTGGATGTATGAAAAAAAACTGGAATACCCGGTGCGGGTGTCTAGAAATGACATAGGCATGGCAAAATTTCTGATGGCCCAGTACGGAGGCCCTGACAGTGAGCTTTCGGCAGGGGTCAGGTATCTGACCCAGCGTTACACCATGCCCACCGATAAAGCTAAAGGGCTGCTTACGGATATCGGCACTGAGGAACTGGCCCACTGGGAAATCATAGCCACTATGATCTACAAGCTGGTCAAAGGTGTACCAGCCCAGCAGCTAAGGGAAGCCGGTCTGGGAGCGCACTTCGCCCAGCATGACCGGGCGGTTTACCCGGCCGATGCCGCCGGGGTACCCTGGACTGCGGCTTACATCCAGGCCACCGGAGATCCCATCGCGGACCTGCATGAGGATCTCGCCGCCGAACAAAAAGCCAGGACCGCTTATGAGCATCTGATCCAGCTAACCGACGACCCCGGCATTAAAGATACCCTGAGGTTTTTGAGGGAGAGGGAAGTGGTCCACTTCCAGCGCTTCGGGGAGGCCCTCAACGACATCCAGGCACTGATGACATCAAAGACGCTTTATTAAGATAATGCATGAAATGCCTATAACAAATTACCGGGGTTTGCCAATATGTTGCTGACCCTGGTATATTTATTCTTACCCATTTATGTAAACCTTTACCTAACTTCTCAATGGGTGTGCTGGCCTTGATAACCCTCATCCAACTCCTGTTTTTGAGTAGTTACTAAATCTATAGGTATTTACCACTTGTATTAAGACCTTCAATTAGGGGGTAACATTAACGGTAGCTTGTGCTGTTACATTATTATTATACCTCACCGTTATCACAGCGCTACCAGGACGAACTCCTGTGACCGTACCAGATGTATCTGCTGTTGCCACTCTCCTATTTGATGTTCTATAACTTGCTTCCGCTGTTATATCCCGGCTACACCCGTCAGAATAGTTTATAAGGTGAAATTGATTATATCCCAGATAATAAGATTTTTCAAATTATCTTGAGTTGCTATATATTTCCCGTCCGGTGAAAATGCCAAGTCTCGGACTCATATCTACTTAATAATCCAGTCATTTTTTTAAAAAAGCTTTTTTTAGGTAATTGATTTATATTACCATCTAAAACTGTCTTTAATTCCCCTTCTGGAAATGACCAAATCCCTACTTTGTATTTATCATTCACTC
Source organism: Desulfotomaculaceae bacterium (assembly GCA_041645005.1). Lineage (GTDB taxonomy): Bacteria > Bacillota > Desulfotomaculia > Desulfotomaculales > Pelotomaculaceae > Pelotomaculum_B. Next base: position 20,742 of record JBAZQW010000003.1, read on the forward strand.
CCGCTAGTATTTTTCCATCTGGAGAAAATGCAACACGATCAATGCCTTCTGATAATGATTGTGATATATTCAAATTTTTAATTAATTTAGTTTAATTCCTGAAACAGGAGGCCTTTCTAATATGATGGATCACCAAACCCTATTTGCTGCTGCTTTAGGATTAACACCACCGTGGCAGGTACTGGACATAAAGTTTTCCGAACCCGAAAATCGGCTTGATATATGGGTCGGTTTCCCTGAAAAAAATACTTTTACCTGCCCCAGCTGTGGCCAGTCTGATATGCCGATATACGATACCAAGGAAAAGACCTGGCGACACCTGAATTTCTTCCAGTACCGCACTTACCTGCATGCCCGCATTCCCCGCATAAAATGCTCAACGGGATGCAAAGTAAAGCAGGTCAAGCCACCTTGGGCCAGGCCGGGTAGCGAATTCACCCTGCTCTTTGAATCATTGATTATGCTACTGGCCCAGGATATGCCGGTTAAGGCCATCGCTGAGTTAACCGGTGAACATGATACCAGGTTATGGCGAATACTATACCATTACGTTGAAGAAGCCCGTGCCAAGCTGGACTTCTCGGAAGTTAAGCAAGTAGGCGTAGATGAAACCGCTGCTAAAAGGGGCCATGATTACATCACTCTTTTTGTAGACTTGGATAAGTCCCGGTTGCTCTTTGCTACTCCAGGCAAAGGCAAAGAAACCATCGATACATTTGTAAAAGATTTGCGTGAACACCAAGGTGATCCTAACAACATCAAGAACGCATGCAGCGATCTTTCTCCCGCCTTTATTGCCGGAGTTAAGTCATTTTTGCCACAGGCTCAAATGGTTTTTGACCGCTTTCATATCATGAAAATTATTAATGCGGCGGTGGATGAAGTTCGCAGGTATGAAAGCCGTGAAAATGAAGCACTAAAAAAGACCCGTTACATATGGCTTAAAAACCCGCAAAACCTAACCACCAAACAGTGCAATAAACTTAACAGCTTAAAATATGAACATCTGGCTACTGTACGTGCGTATAACCTTAAACTTTCTTTCCAGAGTCTTTTTGAGCAGCCAAATCGGTTAGACGGTGAGGAGTTTCTCAAGCGCTGGTATTACTGGGCTACTCACTCCAAGTTAGTGCCGATGGTCAACGCAGCTCATACCATTAAAGACCACTGGAATGGTATTCTGAATTGGTTTAGTTCCAATATCTCCAACGGTATCTTAGAAGGAATCAATAGCCTAATTCAGGCTGCTAAAGCCAGGGCGAGGGGATATCGTAATAGCAAAACACTAATAACAATATCTTACATGATTTCCAGCCAACTTAAGTTTGATTTGCCAAGGGCATGCTCTTGATGGTTATTTTTGTCAGTGTCACCCACTCAATCTAGCGAAGAGCCAATTAATTTCACCTCAACTAATACTGTGTTTATTAACTATTCCGCAATAATTGTCGAATTTTGTCGATATGTCTATTATCATAATAGTAATATAATTAATTATATCGTGAAATTATATCATGTAATATTAAACAACAGTGGTTATGCACTTGCAGTAAATTAGTACCAAAAAAATATTCAGAAAATGCCCAAAACCCTTGACATTTCCAAAGTTGCCCAATAATCGAAGTGGATGGTATTAATTACCATTACATTGTCGATATGGGTGATACAAAGATGAACTTGCAAAAACCGATCTTTGAAAACAAACAACATGGTCCCGGTGGCGGTATCCCACTTTTGAAGAGTCTTTGGGAGAGATTTGACCTCTCACTGCTCTTTTTGCAAATGGGGATTGTCAAACATTCCGGTGTATCCGGCTGGCTCTTGGCTTTTGCCTATATCTGTGGCTTGATTGCTCAAAAGCCCTCGGTAAACCAGAATGCAGATTTCACCTCTGATTCCCCCATTCTGAAGGTTTTGCTGAAAGGTGAATCCATCAGCCAGTCCGCTTTCAGCCGGTTTTTCTCGAAACCCTTTGAGTGGCTCCAGTTTGCAGTTGGTCGTATCCAAAGGCTTCAGGAACACCCGGAATCCCGGCTATCTGAAGGGGATGTGATTGCTTTGGATGACACCAAAGTAGCCCACCCGTTTGGGAAAATACTTCCCTTCTTATGCTGGCTGTATGATAGTTCTACCCGGAACCATGTCTGGTGTATGAACCTCATATCCACTTATGCCGTTTTGAAGAACGGCCTGGAATACCCCCTCTTCTGGCGATTCTGGCGTAAAACCGAAAGCCAGGATTACAAGCAAACCAAGCTGGATTTGGCACGGAAAATGCTCCTGGATCTCCGCAGTACCTGTCATGAACGGCTATGGGTAGCTATGGACCGCTGGTTCCTGTGCAAGAGTTTCTTCAATTGGCTGGCCGAACATAACTTCGACTGGGTGACCAAGGCCAAGAAAAACACTGTTTTGTATTGCAAATATTTTGAACCGGCATCCCGGAAAGAGCAATACAAGAAAGTCAACCCGAAGGAACTGCTCCGTACTGTTTATACAAAACTCTCTACCCTCGGTAAAGGCGGTGTCATCAGCATTCCCGATGTCTACATCAAACTTTCTTATGACACCACAAACCACAAAGGCAAGCCCATGAAACGATGGCGGTATATCCCCATTGCAGCTGTTGCATCTACATACCGGAAAGAGCCGGTCACTGTGGATGGTATTCTTCAAGAGGAAGATGAAAGTGCCACCTACCGGGATGCCTATCTGTTGATTAGCAACCGATATGACGCTCCACAAGAAGTTGCGGCGGTTTACGTCAAACGCTGGCGGATTGAAGTGTTTTACCGCACGGTGAAACAGGAACTGGGGCTCACAAACTGCCATTCGCGGTCGGAAGCTTCTCATTTTGCTCACATTGAACTGCTTTTTACTGCAGAAACCCTATTGTGCTACGCAAGATGGGAATGCAATAAAGAAGGCGCCGAAGAAGCCCTCTCCCACTGCGAAATGGTAAGAAACTTATTCAACGCCAGTCATCGGATTTGCTGTTACAAGCAACAAATCCAAGTCTATTTTGACATAACTGGCGATCGGTTTTCAAGGTTCATCGAAAAATTTTAGCCTCATAATCCATTTTTATGGTTGTGGAATTGGTGTTGTTTACCAGGAACTGCATAACTCATGTCTCAACTGTATATTGGTCTGATAAAATAGATTTCATAAAGACATCCTTTCGTCTTGTTGAAATGGTTTTTCGTCAACTCTATTTTACCAAGACGAGGGTGTCTTTTGTTGTTTTTCTGCCAAATTTATTGGAAATAGTCCAGTTATATCAAGGCTTCAAGGCTAAGATCTATGTGAGAAAGTTGAGTTAATGTAATTTGAAGCCAATAGAGAATTTATTCTCATTTATAGTAAGAATACCACGCGCGCCCCCTTAAACAAGTATGACCGGACTAATAGCCCGGTTTTAATATCTATTTCCACGAATAGCCCGTCACAAATTCAAATATAAAACCTCGCTATTTATAAGTTTTTGTAGAATAATACTAAACAAATATTGCCACACCATAAAGATCTAGAGGTAATCACATAAAAATGGATATTCATAATGATAAAATCAGGATAGCCATAGCTGAGGATGAAGCGCCCACCAGACAGTTGCTGCAGTCATACCTTGAATCGTTTTCACATATTGATGTGGTAGCCTCATATAACAATGGGAAAGAGCTGGTAGATGAAATAGATCAGATTAATCCGACCGCCGTTTTTCTTGACGTGGAAATGCCGGAATTGGATGGGCTGTCAACCGCCGCTATATTAAAAGAAAAGGACCCGTACATATATATCATCTATCTTACGGCCCACCCCCAATATGCCGCAGACGCTTTCCAACTGGAGGCGGTAGATTACCTCATCAAACCGTTCACCAAAGAGCGCATTGAAAAAGCTGTGGGCAAAATAGAAAAGTTTCTAGGTCTAAACAGCATAAACAGTCAAGCCGTTAAGGACTGCCTGGTCTTAAAGAATAATCATGAAGCTTATTTTATTAACCCTGCTGATATTTATTTCATTGAAAAAGAGAACAAAAAAACCATTGTCCACACGACAAATGGCAAATACACAACCGCCGAACCACTCAATGCAATCGGGGAAAAGCTGGACAGAAATTTTTTCCGGTGCCACAAAAGCTTTATCGTTAACATAAAAAAAATAGAGAAAATTTTTCCTATCGCCGACCGGATCTATCAAGTATCCTTTATTAATTATCAAAATCATGTGACCATGGGCAGGCCAAAACTGGAGGAGCTTTACAGCCTTATTGTAAAATAGACATCCATGCTATTGCGCAGTATATGCAGGGGATGAAAATATAAAGCGCGTTAATAACGATCAGAAAGTAAGGTGATGCAACATGAATATGTCCCTGGAAATCGCCAGGTTATTCGTGAATTCCATCCCGGCCTGCGTTATCCCCATGTATTCAACTGTAATCTTCTTGGGGGAAGACAAAAGGCTGTGGAATAAAATTCTTTTCCTGAGCTTTATCTTCGGGGTCGTTACCTGGTTAACCTACGAGTTGACACCTGCCTGGCACATAATAAGGATCCCTCTTAACATCCTTTCTTTTTTTGTCATATTTAAATTCCCCCTTCGTATCAGCTGGCTGCAAACGACAAAATATTTTTTTGTATCTTTTATATTATTCTTATTAATTCCAGAAATGATATTTATACAAATATTAGCAATATATGGTATTTTAATGTCGCAGGTTATAGTGAGCCCGGCCTTAATGGCATTACTTATACCTTTTTACATTGCCGGCATACCATTTGCATATGCCACCGGCAAATTGAGAGCTCCAGTCCTTTCTTTTTTCGCCAATGCAAAAGAAAAACTAAAATTGCCACAGTTTCGGACCTTTTTTATCTCTACCGTTTTGATGTTTGGATTGATCGTGGTTTTGTATATTCAATTTGAGGAAGACGTTAATTTTATCGGGCCTAAAACGATTCTAATAAGAATTGCCTTTTCACTTCTTATTATACTGGCTGTCTTCATACTAAACATTAGCGTCAGCCTCACCGAGAAAACAACAATTACAGCAACCCAGAATGTCATATCAGAAAACCTGACAGCGTTGCTTAATTCCATCCGGGGCCAGAGGCATGATTTTGTCAACCACATCCAGGTGATTACATCCCTAACCCAAATGAAGAAATACTCGGACCTGGATCAATACCTTTCACTGCTTTCCAGCGAGATATCGCAACTAAATGACGTCCTAAAGGTCGACAACCCTTTTATCAGCGCCCTTTTAAATGCAAAACTGCTGCTGGCGGACACCAAGGGAATCAAATTTGACATAGACATAAACACCAGTCTCTCTTCGCTTTCAACCAAAGCCCTGGATATCACCCGTGTTCTGGGGAATTTGATCGACAATGCCATTGAGGTAGTGGAACAGCAGAAAACAGGTGAAAAATGGATCAAGGTGACCATCGGGGAGACAGGCCCGCTTCTTTCGTTCTCTGTAGAAAACCCAGGCAACCTATCCGACGAGACGCAAAAAAACATCTTCACGCCTGGCTTTACCACCAAGGGAGAGGACCACAGCGGTCTCGGCTTATATATCTGCCAGCAGCTGGCCAAAAAGCTGCATGGGACGATTGATTACGTCCTGGGACCCTCCTCCAGTGTTAAATTCTCGCTGCTAATCCCCAAAGGATGATATCAACTGGTAAGCAGCGCTAAAGGCTTACTCACAGATATTGGAACAGAGGAACTCGCTCACTGGGAAATCATCGCCACCATGATCTACAAGCTGGTCAAAGGCGTACCTGCCCCGCAGCTAAGGGAAGCCGGCCTGGGAGCCTATTTCGCCGAGCACGACCATGCGGTTTACCCGGCTGACGCCGCGGGAGTGCCCTGGACCGCCGCTTACATCCAGGCTACCGGCGACCCCATCGCCGACCTGCATGAGGACCTGGCTGCCGAACAAAAAGCCAGGACCGCTTATGAGCATCTGATCCAGCTAACCGACGACCCCGGCATTAAAGATACCCTGAGGTTTTTGAGGGAGAGGG
>JBAZQW010000192.1:0-4635 GCA_041645005.1 Desulfotomaculaceae bacterium
GCCGCGCGCCTGCCCCCCCCGCAGATGCCCACTTCCCCTTTAAGCCGGTTGACCCGGCAGGCCTGGGTGCATACGGTGCAATCCTCCAGCATAGCCACCGCCCGCTGGGCTTTTTCTCTCAGCTCACTGGGAGAAAGTTTTAAATACGCTGCCTTACTCATAAACACACCTTCAATCATATGCGTTAGACAAACTGAGACAAGGGGACGGTTCTCCTGTCTCATTCTCCTGTCTCATTCAAGAGCACTCATATCTTTAGACTAGTTTAGATATTGAGACGGTTCACCCGTCTTATTATGTTCGGATGAATCCGAATCTACTATTTTAGTCGTCAGTCATCGTACGTCGGAAAATTCTTAGCTATAGGGAATTGGCATCATGGCGCCAGTTGTTGAATTGTTGAATAACTAGGGCAAATACCCCACAACCTTTGTCAAATGACACACGAGAACCGTCCCCTTGTGTCAACTAAAAGGGGACATACCTTCGAAGAAGGTGTGTCCCCTTTTAGAGTGTCCCTAATTTTACACGTTAAACCTGAATAAGATGATGTCCCCGTCTTCAACCCGGTAGTCTTTACCTTCCAGACGGAAAAGGCCCTTTTCCTTTACTTTGGCCATGCTGCCCAGGGTCTCCAGGTCGCGGTACTTGACCACTTCCGCCTTGATGAAACCTCTTTCAATGTCCGAATGGATCTTGCCCGCCGCCTGTTTGGCTTCAGTGCCGCTCTGGATCGTCCAGGCCTTGACCTCGTCTTCACCCACAGTGAAAAATGAGATCAGCCCCAGGTAGTTGTAAGCCGCCCTGGCCAGCCTGTCTATGCCGGACTGGCTGACGCCCAGGTCCGCCAGGAACATTTCCTTGTCCTCATCGGGCAACTGGCTGATTTCCGCTTCGATCTTGCCGCAGATTTCCAATTCCGGCAAACCACGTTCGGCGGCGAAGGATTGCAGTTCGTCTCTGCCGTCATACTTCCTGGTCTTGAACTGCTCCTCGTCGGTGTTGACCACCAGCATCATCGGCTTTTCAGTAAGAAAGCTGTAGTTCTTTAAAACAAGTTTTTCTGATTCAGTCAAGTCAAGGCGCCCGATGGGGATCTCGTCTTCCAGGGCGCCGAGACATTTTTCCATGATTTCAATTTCAGCGGCGTTTTCCTTCTTCACTTTTTTGCCGCTTTTAATGCGCTCGATTTTCTTTTCAACTACCTCCATGTCGGCGAAGAGGAGCTCTAAATTTATTGTTTCAATATCCCGCAGGGGGTTGATCGAGCCGTCAACATGCGGCACGTCCTCATTGGCAAAAGCCCGCACAACGTGCACCAGCATATCCACACCCCTGATGGTGTTAAGAAACTGGTTGCCCACGCCCTGACCCTGACTGGAACCCCTCACCAGACCCGGCACGTCACTGAACTGGATCTGCGCGTAGGTAGTTTTGCGCGGCTTGTAAACACCGCTCAGAAACTCTACCCTGGGGTCCGGTACCACAGCGGACCGTACGTTGGTTTCAGTTTTGCCGGTTAAAAAGTTTGAAGTCTCAGCTCCGGCGCCGGTCAGCAGGTTAAAAATGGTAGTTTTCCCGACCATCGGCAGCCCAATCAGACCACAATTAAGATTCACAGTAATCACCCATTTAGTAGTCTACCACTAAAAGGATGGCTTTACAAACAAGTTTTCCAATTAATTAAAATGATATATAATATCAGCGGGGGGTAGAGAAAAATGAATAATGCCATAATGGTCGCCCTGGGCATATTAATCGGCATAGCAGCCAGTTTCACCGGTTTGGGCGGCGGTTTTATCATGGTTCCACTGCTGATTTTCCTCGGCTTTACCGCTCAGAAGGCGGTGGGAACTTCATTTATGGCCATACTGATCATCAGCACTTCAGCACTGTTTTCCCATGGAAAATTAAATCACGTGGATTACCGTCTGGGCCTTTTGATCGGCCTGGGGGGCATCCTGGGAGCGCAGATCGGTTCGAGACTGGTTAATTACGTCCCAACCGATGTCTTCAACAAGGTTTTCGCGATCATACTTGTGGCTCTGGCCGCCAGGATGTTTTTTCAAAAGTAACCGGCAGTCCTTACAACTGATTGATTTCCAGCTTCATTTTCTGGTCGTTGGAAGCTACTGTCAGGTAGAGCCAGCCGTCTTCCTCAACCGTTTTGACGTCGCCGCCTGTAACTATGCTCTTGTGGTCCTCGCCTACGAAGACAGCTACAGTAATATCCGCCAGCCCTTCAGGATTCTCAAGTTCAATGGAGTAGTCCTGGCCTTCCCTTTTTATCTCCCACCTGGTTTTGGAGTAGCGGTTAAGGAAGTCGGCAAACCGGCTCATGGTGGCCACCCTGATCTTACCCGCGCTTTGTTCGGCCAGGGCCTTGTCCTCAAAAGCCCTGATTGCTTCCAGGCAATACCGCCTATCGGACGGGTGGGTGTAAATCATCCTGATCACTCTCTCTTGGCCGGCAAAATCGATTAAATCATTCATCCACTGCCAGACCTCTTCCTCAGGTACGCGCCCTCTTTCCATCTCTTCCAGAGAAGCATACTGCCGGTAAGGCGTGATCGGAAACGCCCACATTTTCTGGTTGGCGTAATTTTGGTCCAGGCGCGGGTGCGTGGGACTGGAGCCTGTATCGCCCGTCCAGTAGTACGCTTTCACTCCCATTTCCTCGAATTTGCTGTTGATCCAGAAAGGATGGTTGCCGCCGGGCGCGCTGTACTCGACGACCTTTCTCCCGGTCACAGCCTCCAGCGCGCTAAAATTCCATTCAATCAGTTCATACACTTTCTCCTGCGGCAAATACTGCAGGTTATAGGCGAAAAAATTATGCGCCCAGCCGCCGTGAGCGCCGATCTCTCCATAATCCTTAAGAACCTCTAAAACCGGCTGTCCCCTGTACTGGCTTTCAGCGTAAAAGCCCATGTTGTCGCCAAGTTTGTAAGTGTCCGGCCCGGCTGTAACGTGTATTGAAAACGGCAGCTCGCTGTTAAACAAGCCCTGCATTAACATTACTGTCAAAGCCCTGAAGTAGGCGCCGCTGCATACATGCAGGTTGAAAACCATGCCCCCTTCGCCGCCGGGGCTGTTGACCAAGCGGGGCATTTTCGCGTAATTAATCAGGAAAGTACGCAGGATAGACCTTGGCACCAGATCATCAGACCTGATCTTGTATTTAGCCAGGGGGATATTGGCGTAAACGGCTGTCCCGCCGCTGTCGTACCGCTTCTCAGTAATAACGGGCGCCTCTCCGGTTTCCGCCCTATCAAAAGCTAAAACCCGCGCGTCGACGTTCACGGCTCTGAAGTGATCAAACTTCAGTTTACCGTAAGAGTAAGTGCTGACGGCATTATCCTTGTCCAGCCTGCCTGGAGTAATACCCCACTCCCGCCCTTTGGCCGCGTCCGGGAAGTACCAGTAACCGGAATAAGGCGCCAGCCGGCCATCTAAAAGGGGCAGGGAATATTTAACCCCGATCAGATCAGTCAGCAGTGGCACGGGCTGGGGCGCTCCTTCGGTGATTCTCGTGGCTGGGTCAAGGGCAAGGAGCGCGTTCCCTCCCTGGTCTCTTACGTAAGATTTTACGATTTCAGCAATCTCCGGAGGCATGTCCGCGTTGATATTTTCAGGGACAACCAGGGCTTCGTAGCGTCCCCTGATGCCTTCAGCGCCATATATCTCCAGTTCGCCGGGCGAAATAACCTTGTAAGGGAATCCTTCCTCAGTTAGCAGCTGTTCATAGACAGCAAGGATAAGTTTTTTCTGTTCGGACTGCAAATCGCTGGCTAAAAGGCCAATCCGCACAACTTTTGTCGGCTCCGCCCAGGAGAAGTGAAGAAACATAGTGGCAGCAAGCATAATTGAAAATAAAGTTGCTACAGCCAGCAGGGAATAAGTTAATTTTTTCTGTCTCATCTTTTTTTTCCTTAGGTTAAAAATTGTGATCTAGTATCCAGCATCCCAGGCTTATTTTACTTTATAGCCTTTAAATTGTAAAATATTATTCCATAATCACATCCCGGCCTACCGGCATGAATGCCCGCAGGTTTCTTCCCCCCACTCGGTAAAACGCCCTTGCGGGATAAACTTTTCGCAGGTTTTAGCCAGGGGGTCCACCGGTTGCAACGTTGCCCGGCACATTGCCGCGTCAAATGATTCCCAGGATTTAAAGAACGCACAGTCCTTGCAGTTCATACCTTCACCCGCCTGTCAAAGTCCAAACTTCTCCTGTTTCACTACCAGCTCCGGGTTCCCCCATAATAACCTTATTACCGGTTCAACATGGCGCGGGTCGCCGCTGGTGAAAAAAGACTCTCCACCGGCAACCGCGCCGCCGACCGCCAGGCCGCTTTTCTCCAGCACCCGGGCCACCTGCCGGGCTACCGCCTCACCGCTGTCAATTACGATGATCCCGCTGCCAGCAAGCCTTTCCACTACCGGGCGGAGAAACGGATAATGGGTACAGCCAAGGATGATGGTATCCACCCCCCTGACCAACAGCTGATCAAGGCAGCGCCTAAGCAGCGCTTCCGTTTCCGGACCGTCCCAGCGGCCTGACTCAACCAGTTCCACCAGGCCATGGCACGGCTGCGTGTATACCTCCACTCCGTCCCCAAATCGCTCCACCAA
>JBAZQW010000193.1:0-4632 GCA_041645005.1 Desulfotomaculaceae bacterium
AGATTGATTTTGCCCATGCTTTTATCAATTCCTGTAACCCATCTTTTGTCAGGATCGGTTTAAATCTTGGCGCTCCCAAGATCATAGAATACGCCAGGCGTTTGGGTTTGGAAAACCAGTCTGTAATTGGTTACCCGGTACCTTCTGACCGGCGCCAGGATCTAAATCTTATAGGCGCACCTTATAATTTAGTTAACAGCAGTGTGGGCCAGGGACCGATTCTGGTTACGCCAGTGCAGGTGGCATCTCTGGTAAACACCATGGTATCCGGTGGGATTTACCGGGAACCCCGGCTGGTCAAAGAGATTCGTAAAAACGGTGGAAGCGTGGAAAAAGAATTTCTTCCCGATTCCGGGAAGGTGGCAATCTCAGCGGAGACCGCCGGCAAACTGCGCAGCCTGATGGAATCAGTTGTAGACGAGGGCACCGGGAAAGCGGCTGCGGCGCCTGTCTACGGCAGTGCCGGGAAGACCGGGTCGGCTCAAATCGATGGCAAAAGCAATACAAATGCCTGGTTTGCGGGTTATGCTCCCCGCGTTAATCCCCGTTTCATCGCGGTTGTCATGTTAGAGGGAGGGGGCAGCGGTGGTGCATCCGCCGCCCCTGTTTTCCGTGAGATCATGGAGCAAATAGTGCATCTCGATTAAACAACTCCACACGAATTAAAGCCCACCGATAGGTGGGCTTTTCACTATGACAGCACTTTCTCCAGTTCACTCCTGTTGAACCCTACCACAACCTGGTTTCCCACCGTTACTGTGGGGACGGCCATGCGACCGGTTTTCTTTATCATCTCATCCCTGGCTTGATCATTTTCGGCAACATTAAGTTCTTCATACTTTACCCCTTTTTGTGAAAGAAACTCCTTCACGTGGCTACAGTGGGGTCAAGTAGGGGTAGTGAAAACTTTAACCTGGTTATGCATATGTCTGTTCCTCCAGATCTTTTTTCTTATTATTTATTAAGAATGAGAAAAATATGCTGATATTTTAGCTTCTTAACATATCATTTTTTGTTAGCTTAAGCTGCTTTTTCTAGTTTTTATTACTTCTATATCCTATGAGTTACTTCCTCATAACCTCTTAAGTTTTTGCTGTATCAATATACATTTATTGCCATATTAAGTAATATAATATATTATTTTGTGAAGCCTTGCCCATAAAATGGTATTTATCCCAGAGCGGACCACATTTTTAATAGGATAGACAGGCACAAATCTCTTTTAGTTTCATATTTTGCTAATATAATGCAAATGACATAAGTGCAATTACTAACTAAGAGGTTAATATCTTGAAGATACCGCTAATATCACCAGATAATTTAAGTTCTCAACAAAAACAAATATACAATCTATATTGCCAGGGTGTTTCTAATAAAGAAATTTCAGTAAAATTGAATATTGACCAAAGAGCAGTTGCAACCCAGTTATCACGCATCAGGAAAAAGGCTGCAAATTTATCTCTTGCATCTCTTACATACAAAATCATACCAAGGGCGGAGCTTGTCCAGAATTCAACACAATATAACTCCAACGCTAGTGAACTAAAGAAAAAAATCCATGATGATCCTGGATATTTTAAATTAATGTTTAATAGATATGCCGCAGATAAGGAATCCCATAGTGAAAACAGATACCGGCTGGCTTCTGCTGGAAAGGATGCAAAACTGCTTTTTAGCGCTAGAGCCAAACATATAAAGGTTATGGTTAAAAGCGGGAAAAACTTGGGACATGATAAGCTAGTTGTTAAAATTAGAAAAGAAGATCGGCAGGTAGCCCGCGAATATTTAGAAAAACAAAAACTTAAACCCCTACAGATTTATTGGGATGATGGCAGTGCGGTTTACCTGGTCACAACGCGTGAAATGGAAAAAATACAACAGTTACTAAAAAGCTGCTTAAATAAAGAAAATAATTAGATAAAAGAATTTAATATGTTAAATTCAGATTTCTTAGCTAAACAATAACTGCATGTAATAACGCAGTTTTTGTTTTTTAAAAGCAACTGAATATTAATTTGTTTTTCGGGGTTCCATAAGATGAATAATCGGGATATTAGCACAATCAGTCTTCTTACTAAACGAATTTTAGACCTAATAGCGGGTATTGTTATTCTCATCATTAGTTTGCCTTTATTATTTGTAATTGTAATTCTGATAAAACTGGACTCAAAAGGACCTGCTTTTTTTATACAAAAGAGACTGGGCAAAAACGGAAAAGTCTTCAATTGTTATAAATTCAGGACCATGGTGCTGGATGCTGAAGAAAGACTGTGGCTTTCACTGATAAAACAACCAGCTTTAAAACAAGAATGGGAAGCCAATTTTAAAATAAAAAACGATTCACGCGTAACCATTATTGGCAGGTTATTAAGAAAAACAAGTCTTGACGAGTTACCACAAATTATTAACGTGATACGGGGGGAAATGAGTCTTGTCGGGCCAAGACCTAGACCACTTTATGAAATGGAAGGCATGGAAGAAAATCATCTTTTTCAAGCAGGCTTATCCGTGCTGCCTGGGATAACCGGACTCTGGCAAGTTTCCGGTAGAAATGAACTTGATTTTGAGAACAGAATCTGGCTGGATGCCGTATATGTATGGAATTGGTCTTTGTGGTTGGATGCTTCATTATTATTAAGAACTATCGGCATCGTTTTACGGCAAAAAGGTTCTTATTGAGTTTTGATGTCTTTGTGATTTATAGGAGGAATGCGGAAGTGGCAAAGTTGTGCGTGGTGGGCTTAGGGTATGTTGGTTTGGTAACTGCATCGTGTTTTGCCAGTCTTGGCCACAGGGTAATAGGTGTAGATAAAGATCCACAAAAAGTTGAACTTTTATCTAGTGGTTCTTCTCCTTTTTTTGAACCCTGCCTGGATGAATTACTCAAGGAGGGATTGGATAAAAAATTAATCTCTTTCTCAGGTGATATTGAAAAAGCAGTAAGTCAATCTGAAATTATATTCATCTGTGTGGGAACCCCTTCTAAGGAAAATGGCCAGGCCGATATGTCCCAGGTGGAAGAAGTTTCAAGGATAATAGCTAAAAATCTAAATAGCTATAAACTAATCGTTGAAAAAAGTACCGTGCCTGCTGGAACGGCAGAGAGAATTAAGCAGACGATTAAAATGTCCAACGCAAACCAATATATCTGTTTTGATGTAGCCAGTAACCCCGAATTTTTAAGAGAGGGGTCGGCTGTTGCCGATTTTTCGCACCCTGACCGCGTTGTACTGGGTGTTGACAGCATCAGGGCCAGGGACATGTTGCAGGACTTATACCGTGACTTCAACTGCCCGGTATTGACTGTTGACATAGCAACGGCTGAACTGATTAAACATGCCAGTAACGCCTTTCTGGCCATGAAAATTTCATTTATAAATCTGGTTGCTGATATCTGTGAGAAAGTGGGCGCAAACATCGGTTTTGTAGCAGACGGTATGGGGCATGACAGGCGCATCGGCAGGGATTTTCTTAATGCTGGCGCCGGATACGGGGGCAGTTGTTTCCCAAAAGATGTAAAAGCCTTTGCTGCCGTAGCCGAAACATTAGGCATAGACGCCACTCTATTAAGAGAAGTCGACCGTATTAATGAAAAAAGAATTTCTTTGATTATAAAAAAAGCAGAAGAAGTCTTGTGGGTTTGTAAGAATAAGAGAATCGCCGTGCTGGGCCTTGCCTTTAAATGCAATACCGACGATATCAGAGAGTCTCCGGGAATGAAACTCGTACTTGAACTAATCAGAAAGGGCAGCAGTGTTGCATGTTTCGACCCGAAGGCAATGGAAAATGCCAGACGCAATTTAATCAGCCATGACAATCAATCAACTTTTACTGAAACACCTTACGATGCGGCAAAAGAGGCGGACGCACTTGTATTCATGACCGAATGGCCGGAGTTTTTTCAATTGGACTTTCAACGACTAAAACAACTAATGAGGATGCCGGTAATCATTGATGGAAGAAATATGCTGTGTGCTGAAAAAATGAAGAAATTCGGCTTCTTGTACGTCGGGATTGGTTCTTCCTGTGTTAATGAGATGGGACTTATAGCTTGCGATATTTAAAATTTATTAATAAAACCTTTTTGGAGGAGATTGGCTTTGTTCAAGGCAGAAAAGAAATCCTGTCCGGGATCGGCTCCGGTATCGCTGGTAACAGGCGCCAGTGGTTTTTTAGGCAGCCATCTGGTAGACCGTCTGCTTTTTGAAGGACACCGGGTTGTTGGCGTGGACAACCTTTGCACCGGAAATCAGAAAAATTTACAGAATGCCTTGTCCTGTAAAGAGAAATTCTCTTTTATTTGTGCAGATATTACGAGGGAATTTGATCTCCCGGTTTTAAAGTACGACTTTATCTGGCACCTGGCCAGTCCGGCCAGCCCGGTTGACTATCGTCGTCTCAGCGTCGAGACTATGCTGGTGAACAGTATTGGAACAAAGAATATGCTGGATGCAGCGGTAAGACATAAAGCAAGTTTTTTACTCGCCAGCACTTCGGAATCCTATGGTGATCCCCATGTGCACCCGCAGCCGGAATCCTATTGGGGCAATGTAAATCCGGTAGGGGAGCGGGCTTGCTACGATGAAAGCAAGCGTTTTGCCGAGGCTTTGACCCTTGAATATCACCGCCGTT
>JBAZQW010000194.1:0-4624 GCA_041645005.1 Desulfotomaculaceae bacterium
TGGGCTAAGCTTGCTGACGATGTGTTTGAAGACAAGAAAGATCCTGCATTTGTTAAAGACATCCTGCGGCCAATTACCAGACTGGAAGGGGACAGCCTGCCCGTAAGCGCATTCAAGGATCTTATAGACGGCACCTTCCCGTCAGCTACATCCCAATACGAAAAGCGCGGTGTAGCGGCGTTCGTGCCAAGATGGATCAAGGAAAACTGCATCCAGTGCAACCAGTGCTCGCTGGTCTGCCCGCACGCAGCCATCAGGCCGTTTCTGTTAAACGAGGCGGAAGCCAAGAAAGCTCCGAAAGAGTTTGAAACCAAGCCCGCTACAGGCAAACAGCTGGCGGGATTGACTTACCGCATCCAGGTTACACCGCTGGACTGCATGGGCTGCGAAGTCTGCGTTAACTGCTGCCCGTCCAAGGAAAAAGCTCTTGTGATGGAAAGCATTGAAAGCCAGGTTGACGTTGAATCTGCCAACTGGGAATTTGCCACCACGGTATCTGTGAAGGACAACCTCTGGAACAAGTATAGCGTAAAAGGCAGCCAGTTCTGTCAGCCATTATTTGAATTCAACGGCGCCTGCGGTGGTTGCGGTGAGACACCATACATCAAACTTCTTACCCAGCTTTACGGCGACAGAATGCTGATAGCCAACGCCACGGGCTGCTCTTCAATTTATCCCGCGGCTGCCCCGTCCTTGGCATACTGCAAAAATGCGGAAGGCAAAGGGCCCGCTTGGTCCAACTCCCTGTTTGAAGACAGCGCGGAATTTGGCTTAGGCTTATATCTGGGCGTGAAGCAAATCAGAAACGGAATTGCTGATCTCGCAAAAGAAGCATTGGCCCAGGATATTTCGCAGGAAATCAAAACAGCACTGCAGGAATGGCTGGACACCATGTTCAAGGGTGATGAGTCCAAGGCAGCCTCAGCTAAGCTTATCCCTCTGCTGAAAGGGCAGAAAAACCCCTTACTGAAACAGATCGCTGATAAAAAAGACTTCCTCGTTAAGAAGTCCAACTGGTCATTCGGCGGAGACGGCTGGGGCTATGACATCGGCTACGGCGGTTTAGACCACGTGCTCGCATCCGGTGAAGACATCAACATCATGGTTGTGGACACCGAGGTTTATTCCAATACCGGCGGTCAGTCCTCCAAGTCCACTCCGACCGCGGCCATCGCGAAATTTGCCGCTTCCGGTAAGAAGACGAAGAAGAAAGACCTCGGCGCAATGATCATGACCTACGGTTATGTCTATGTGGCACAAGTTGCCATGGGCGCAGACCAGGCACAATGCGTTAAAGCTATGAAAGAAGCTGAAGCGTATCCAGGGCCGTCCCTGATCATCGCTTATTCCTCCTGCATTAACCACGGTATTAACATGACCAAGAGCCAGCAGGAAATGGATAAGGCTGTCAAGTCCGGCTACTGGCACCTCTACAGGTTCAACCCCGAGCTCAAGAAAGAAGGGAAGAACCCCTTCACCCTGGACTCCAAAGAACCAAACCTGGATTTATTCAGGGACTTCATTATGAGCGAAGTTCGCTACAATTCTTTGGCAAAACTCTTCCCCGCAACAGCGGAAGCACTATTCAAGAAGACCCAGGAAGATGCCAAAGCAAGATACGAAACCTACAAGAAAATGGCGGAATAGTACTGGTAAAGCAAGAAAAAGCGGGGGCTTTAAAGCCCCTGCTTTTTTTGCTTTTTATACAAAGTTGGAGCGTTGCGTCCAGTGCGAGAAACTCAAGGATAGCGTACTTATAAATTTTCTTTTTAATCAAATAAATGTAATTATCTTTTTACATATTTCAATATTTGTGCTCATTAATAAATAAATAATTATTTTAACTATTTATAATATTTAATAATCACATCAAACTATCTGGCTAATATAAGATTTATTAATATATTTTGACTTTTCATAAATTATATAACAATCTGTGTATTCAGAGTATTACTATTATTATACATATTATATATTTAATTGATACATTTATTAAAATTAATGTTATTCTATATATAGACATTAGTTTATATGTTTAAATGTAAATTATATTTTATTAATATATAAGTGCTGTTTAGAGGGAGTGAAATTTATGCAGAAATGTGTCACGGTATATAATACAGCGGAAAAACTAGCGAAAGAGATCATCAGGCCCGGTCTGTGCAGTGGATGCGGCGCTTGTACAGGTTACTGCCCATATATTAAAAGTTATGGTGAAAGAGTAGGGGTTATTCACGATTGCAGAATAAGTGAAGGGGCATGCTACCGTGTTTGTCCGCGTGCCGCCACGAAATATGATGATTTAAGAAAAGACACATTTGGTTCTGCAGAATCAGATCCGTTACTCGGAAATTACAAAGGTATTTATTTTGCCAGAGCCTGCGATGAATCAATGCGCGGCAGGGGGCAGTACGGTGGTGTAGTTACAACCTTGTCCGTGTTTGCCCTGGGAACAGGCATTTTTGATTGTGCCCTGATGACAGGAGGTAATTTTACCGGTGCAAAACCGGTTATCGCAGCTTCCGCCAATGAGATGCTCGCATGCGCTGGTTCGAAATATAATGCTTCGCCAAGCTTAAGTTTGTTCCAGGACGCAGTGAAAAAGGGCTATCAGAATATAGGTGTTATCGGCCGGCCCTGCCAGGTTACCGCAGCGCGAAAAATGCGGCAGGTATCGGAAATAAAAGGTGAGAAGATTTCTTTTATTATTGGACTTTTTTGTATGGGTTCGTTTTCGCCGGAGTTTTATCAATTTATAAAAGCTAGAGGGCTGGACAAGTACGAAAAAATGGATATACCCGGAGATGTAATATTCAAGAGGGAGGGCAAGGAAACCGGCCTGCACTTTGATGAAGTCCGTGAATACATACGAGATTCTTGCCTTATATGTTATGATCCTCTATCTGAACTGGCGGATCTATCTGTGGGTTCAACCGAAAGCGATTACGGCTGGAATACATTGATTACACGGACTGCTCAAGGCGTGAAACTGGTAGAGGATGCTGTAGTAAACGGTAAAATAGAAATAAAAGAATATCCCGGGGAACTCTTGCCTTTATTAAGAAAAGCTGTGTTCAATAAAAAGAAACGTGTTCTGGAAAGGCCAGACGCGGCATATTTGGAACTTTCCGATCTGGAAAGAGGATTTTTCCTTGTCACTGGAGGTGGCGCCTAAATGAGCTGGAAAGATGTGATTGAAGGTAAGCCGGGGGATAAGGTTTTATTGAACGGAAATTGCTTTATGGACCCATTGTACCTGCCGGCTCTGCAGATGTGATTGTAGGCTTTGAGCCAGTGGAAGCAGCGCGGGCAGCCCTGGAATTTGGCAGTCCTGACGTTAAGATCGTCGTTAATCCCAGACCCGTTTATCCAGTCGGTGTTCTAATGGGCAAGGATAATTATCCAGATATCGACATCTTGCTCGGGAAGCTCAAGGAGATATCAGCACAGGTTGTAATTATTGAGAGCACTTCTATAGCCACTCAAGCAGGCAATCCTGTTGTACAAAATATTGTCATGGTAGGTGCACTTGCTGGTATTGGATACATGTCCATTCCAAAGGAAACATTTGAGCGTATCATAAGTTTATCAGTTCCAGAAAAGAATTTAGATTTAAATATGAAGGCATTTAATATGGGTTATGATGTAGCACAACTATTCAGAGCTCTTAAAACAAATTAAGAATAATAAATAATAATAAATAAGATAAGTATAATTGTATAATTTAACTGTTTTTCTCAAAAATTATTATATAGATAATATCAAAAATATTATCTATATAATAATTAGTAGGGAAGTGCAAGTAATTTGGATCCAACTTCTTGGAACACTCTAAAATTGTTTTTGGCAGTAGGAACGCCTATACAGAATCTTTTTACTGGAAACGGGGAGACCCATTATTTTTGCAACCGGCAAGCGCTATATATCCTCAAAAATGATGGTAAAATAGGATACGCCCAGTTTTTAAGTAAATATCTTGAGATAATTAATAGAGGGGTTGGATGGGCCGATAAGGGATGGAAAAATTTCTCACATTATTTTGATCCTGTAACAGGTCTTGGCTTAGGGCCATGGCCAGATGCAAAATCTGAGTGTGTGCATTTTTTTAAAAAGGCTGAATCATACTGGAATGTTGGCTCCAAGAAAAAGTCAATATTTTTTTTAGGCGCGGCTTTGCATTTGGCACAGGATCTTTGTGTGCCATATCATGCCAGAGGTATTGCCTTTAATGGACATAATGAATATGAAAAGTGGGTACAGGAAAACTACCTCGATTATTCCGTTTATACAGATGGTATATATAAAAATAATACTCCTGAAGGTTATGTTGAATATAACGCCAGGATATCACGATTATATTTACCATATGTTTTAAATGCCAGTTCTAAAACATCATATAGAATGGCAACAGGGATTTTACTGCCTTTGACTCAAAGATCAACCGCAGGCTTCTTATCTCTTTTCTTAGACCACGTCAAATTTGATAAAAAACACATTTAATTGCCCCTTTCTATGTTCCGATAATAGATATTATGTAAACCCGCCCTTAGAAAGCAATCTCTAACAGCTCTTACTCCTTCCATGCTGGGCGGCTGTTTTGGGGCTGCCTGAGAGTAATTTTATT
>JBAZQW010000195.1:0-4587 GCA_041645005.1 Desulfotomaculaceae bacterium
ACGCTGCCAACCAGTGCGTCTGTAATTTCCTTTGGCGGGCTGCCGCCGTAGACTTTGCTTTCCTTTGGGCTATTCTTGCCAGCCACCTGCACAGTTACAGGCTCCACTTCCACGATCGAAACCTCTTTTTGTTCCTGCCCCGCCGTGCCGGGTTCCCTGGCCACATACAAAACCACTTCATTGATCCGGCCGAAATCCAGTTCACCTTCTTTTGATTGAACATTTACTTCCACATCCAGTACAGTCGCTTCCTTACCGGTACTGGTCAGCGCCATAATCTGTCCGGCAAGCCCTTCCCTGTACTGTTCGACCGCTTTCTGCCGCTGCTCGCTGGAAATCTTTTTTCCCGCTTCCATAATGCCGGAAACTGTTTTTTCGTCAGTTTTTTGGGTAAGGGAAGGCAAATCTGTGTGGTAATCCCAACGGGTCAGATCCCCGACCGCCTGGACTACCGCTATAATAATAAGCAGGCCCATCACCATTTTTACGTATTTTCTCATTTCGCCCGCGGGCAGGAGCATTTCCAGGAACATGGCCAGGATTATTATAACAACCAGGTTTTGCACCAGGCTTCGGATTACTTCCACTTAATCCCCCCTTGCCGTTAAACTGGCCATCCAGCCGGCATCATCTAAACATAACGGTAATATTACCCACACCAACAACTATTGCCACTGTAAAAAAGAAAAGCAGTCCCACGGTTGCCACCGCGGCGAAAACAAGAAGAAGGTTATTGCCGAGCCCGTTTAAACAGTCGACCATCTGCCCCTCAGCTATAGGCTGTATTAACGACCCGGCCAGTTTGTAAATAAAGGCCAGTGTCAGTATCTTTAAAAGGGGGACCAGCAGCATTGCGCCTATTACCGCGATACCAGCGATGCCCAGAGCGTTTTTTATTAAAAGGGAAGAACTTACCACCGCCTCCAGGGCGTCTGAAAGCATCCCGCCGACAACGGGGACAAACGCCTTCACACCGTACTTTGCCGTCCTGAATGTGACTGAATCGCCAACAGCACCGGCAACTCCCTGCAACGAGAGCACACCCAGGAAGATGGTGGAAAAAATCCCCGTCAAGCCCATAGCCAGGCTTTTCAAAAGATCGGCCAGGTTCGTCACTTTAAAGCGCTCGGTCAGATTGCTGACTATCCCGAGTATGGCAACCAGGAATATCAAGGGTAAAACTACATCTTTTATCAATGTGCCGAACACACCCAGGGTGGTAAGAATAACCGGACTGAATATAGCCGCGGACGCCACACCCCCGACCGCCGCCAGAAATGTCAGCAAGACCGGTAGGAGCGCCTGCATAAATGTCACCATAGCGTCAACCACTTCCTTTCCGGCGTTAATCGCGATGGCAAAGGAATTGACGGCAATGGTGATCAGCACCAGGTAAGTTACGGAATAAGTTAGCTGGCTCGCCGTACCTTTTTCAAAAGAAGAAATCAGATTTTGCAGCACCGCACAGATCACTGCCAGGATCACCAGTTTGCCAAGAAGATCGAAGTTAGCTACGACCTCTTTAAACAGCTGTCTCAGAATATTGTTGACAATGTCAGCCGGCTGCCAGTTCAATTCTCCTTTAGCCAGCTTTACCACCATTTCTTTAAAATTTAATTGAGGTATGGAGCCTCTGACCGCGGTGTCCACTTGATCCACGTAATCCTGGATGGTATTCAGGCTCAGGGGAGCAGTTTGGTCATCCTGCCCGTCCGTGGCGGCAGACGCCTGCCGGGCGCAGATCGTGATTAGAATTAGCAAAATGCCTATAATTAAAAAGCTGGGTTTTCGCACTCATCTCACCACCATTCGGCCGTATGTCGTAGGCCGTAGGGCGTAGGTATATCCTGCATTCCTTTGGGTCCTTTGACCCATGAAACTTTCATACATACCTACGCCCTACGCCTTACAGCTTACGGCTTACGACTTATTTTTCCACGTCCCACGTCCCACGTCTACGGCACCAGTTTTAGAAGCGCCTGCAGCACTGCCACTACTATCGGCACAGCCAGCACCATGATCAGAATTTTTGAAGCGAACTCTATCTTAGTAGCAACCGCTCCTTCACCGGCGTCGCGGCAAATCTGGGCGCCGAATTCTGCTATGTAGGCAATCCCGATGATTTTAAGGATGGAGCCGAGATAGACCATATTGATCCCCGCCCTGGCCGCCAGATCCTTGATGATATCCATGATTGACCCGATCTTGCCGAGCACAAGCAGGAAAATGATTACCCCGGCAGCTACGCTCAGGAGCAGCGCCAGCTCCGGTTTCTGGCTTTTAACCACTACCACCAGCACGGTAGCGATAAGACCTATAGCAACAATCTGAAGCACGTCCATAGTTAATACCTCAGCATGATTAGCTTAAAGCTAGTGGTCTGTATAACTCTTTAGTAACACCAGCGGTAGATGAGCGGAACAACAACCTGTTAAAAAAGCTTAAATACTGATTTAACCTGATCAAATAAATCGGCAAGCAATTGAATCACCCATATAAAAACAATTGCCAGACCGGCCAGGGCAACCAACTGACCCTGCTCTTCTTTCCCCGCGTGTTTTAAAATTGTGTTTAGTACAGCGACCAGAATACCGACACCGGCTATTTTAAAAATAATATCCACACTGTTTCCCATAGCTGTTCCCCCTTTTATTAGTAAAGGACGATAACTACCAGAAAGCCGCTTAAAAAGCCAAGATAACTCCAAAGCTTGACATTGCGCGCGGCCTCCTCTTCAGCCCTAAAGCTTTCATTGCCAATTTGCTCCATCGCCAGGCGCAGATGTTTTATTTGGTCTTCCCGGTCTGAAATACCCAGGGATGAACCCAGATTGCGCAGTATCGAAAGATCCTGTGCTTTTAGCGCCGATTCCCTGTAATAACCATTGATGGATTTTTCCCACGCCTGCGCAGCGGTTGAGCCTGTCCTTGCTGAAAGCTCCGCCGCAGTCCTATTGAATATGTAAGCAACGTTCTTATCACAGCGCTCCGCCACCAGGCTTAAGGCTTCCTGCAAATGAGTAGCGCCATAAGAAATCTCTGTTTCCAGCATCTGCAGGGCCGATCTTATGGACCGCAATTCTTTCGGCCGCCGGGAATAACCGCCGGCAACGGCTATCCCGCCAAGACCGCTGGCCGCTACAACCATAGCTGAACCAAGCAGTTTGATCATTTTTTCACCCCCAGTGACCGGAAGCTTTTACCGTCTATGATATCCTCTATGGTCCCCACACCACGGGACCGGCCCAGAATAATAATACGTTCAAATATTTTGGTACGGATCAAATTGCTTAAAACAGGCCTTTCAGCAAGGTCAGCCAGCGAAGAGCCATGCGCTGTGGTTAAAATTTTAACCCCCGCGTTTAAAACTTCTTCCAAAGCGTCGGCATCCTCACGCCGTCCTATCTCATCAGTGGCGATTACCTGCGGGCCCATTGACCGCAGAAGCATCATCATTCCCTCAGCTTTTGGGCAGCCGTCTAAAACATCGGTCCTGATCCCGATATCCCGCTGAGGTATACCTCTGTAGCACCCTGCTATTTCTGAACGCTCGTCAACCAACCCGACTGTAAGACCTGGAATCCCATAGGCTGGATCGCCCGTGCTGACTTGCCTGATCAAGTCTCTGAGTATGGTTGTTTTACCGCAGCGCGGTGGTGAAACCAGCAGGGTGTGATAAATCCCGCTGCATTTTTTGTCGATTATTTGCGGCAATACTTCCGAGGCTGCGCCAAAGACTTCACGGGAAACGCGAATGTTGCAGCAGGACAGATTCTTTAAGGTTTTAACTTTTCCGCCTTCCAGCACGGCTTTGCCTGTAATACCCGCCCGGTGCCCCCCGGGCAGGGTGATAAATCCGGTTCTTAATTCCTCTTCCAGGGCGTAAAGAGATGAGCCGCTCAGCAGATGAATTAAACCTTCCATATCAACCTGTGTAACCAGGTAAGCCTCACTAACCTGACGGGCTGGCCTGCCCTCCCGGCTGATTAAGATGTCACCGGCTGAAAGAATGAGAGAAAGCGGTTTCCCCTGCCTGATCCTAATTTCTTCTATTTTTTCCTTCAGCGATAGGTCTAAGCATATAATCAACCGCCTGATGTTTACAGGAAGCAGAGGCAGAATCTCTTCTAATACCCCCGCTCCGCTCCGCCGCAAGACTGGGAATTGTTGGTCAGCATTGTTCACAGGTTGTCCCCCAGTCTATAAATATTGTTTGGTCCGGTAAGTTATGCCAATTATTTGTAAAGTCTTTATGGTCTGGGCTGTAACCAATGCGGCTCTTCCGGTATATTTTGTTAGTAGGAAAATACAGATCATTAAAAAACTAAGCGGGAAGTGATGAACTCTTGACGAACAACTCTGTAGAACCAGCAGCTTTCATTTTTCCCCTGCCTGCAGATTTAAAGGAACAATATGTAAAGTGGTCCCAGACCCATCAGCAGGGTTATGGCACAATACAAGAGGGATCTGAAATTAGCGGCGGTACTCCTGTCTTTATACCAGTCTACCCGGCCTATCCGGGCCAGATGCCTTACCCGCCCAATTCATCCGCATATCCTTACGGGGGTGGGAGAAGCACAGGGATTCC
>JBAZQW010000004.1:0-26346 GCA_041645005.1 Desulfotomaculaceae bacterium
CCGGTTTGGACAATCTGACTATAATCTCTGCAAATCTTGTGCCACTGCTTTCTGGACATTTAAAAATTATTTAATCTGAAAACAAAGAAATGCCCACTCTGATGCTAAAACTCATCACAGTGGGCATGATGCCTATAGATCCTGGTTGAAATGATATGCACATTGCCATCAAGCGATGATTAATAACATCAGTTATCAAAATCATGTCGGAAGATGGCAGATATAGTTAATCATGGCAACAATATCTATAACAAAAAAAGCTTTACGCCGATGCATCCATCCATTACGTAAAGCTTAATGAATCTTTATCCGGTTAGTTACCATGCGAGATTGCAGATTTTAAAAACACTTGTCAATAAAACATCACTGATGCAATAATACATATACAAACATTATGATAAATAAATTTTCTTCAATTATAAATTTTTGGGGTCATCTTCACTTATTGTAATATTGTATTTTTGGGATTTCCGCACAATCGTAGACTGATCAACCCCTAAAACCCTGGCAGCCTTTCTTGTGCTTCCATGCTTTTTTAAAGCTTGTTTAATCATCTGCTTTTCTAACTCATCAAGAGCATCTTTTAAAGATGTATGTTCGGGGAAATCAACGTTTACCTCGGAATGAACGTTATTTCTTATTGTCAACGGCAGGTGTTGTGATTGGATTTCCTTTTCATTTGTCATTACAACCATTCGCTCAATTGCATTTTCCAGTTCCCGGATGTTTCCCGGCCACGAGTATTCTAGAAACCTGTCAATGACCTCGGAAGAAAAGATTTTGTTAAAATTATACTTCTTGTTGATATTATCTAAAAAGTGCACCGTAAGCAGGGGTATATCTTCCTTGCGCTCACGTAAGGGAGGGACATCAATGGTTACAACGTTGAGCCGGTAATACAGGTCATCCCTGAACCTTTCCAGCTTGACCATTTCCATAAGATCTTTGTTGGTTGCCGCTATAATCCTGGCATCAACCGGAATAGGCTTAAGTCCTCCCACTCTTGATACTTCATGATGCTGCAAAACCCTCAGCAGCTTTACCTGAAGGTTCAAAGACAACTCCCCAACCTCATCAAGAAACAAAGTTCCCCTCTCCGCTAATTCAAACATGCCCGGTTTTCCATGTTTGTTTGCCCCGGTAAAGGCTCCTGGCTCATAGCCGAATAGTTCCGATTCCAGTAAATTTTCCGGGATAGCGCCGCAGTTGATCTTGATCATAGGTCCTTTAGAGCGGTTGCTTAGACGGTGGATTGAGTTAGCGATTATTTCCTTGCCAACCCCCGATTCACCTGTAATCAGAACCGTTGAGTCTACTTTAGCAACCTGCGCCGCCATTTCCAGCGCTTTTTTAGTCTTTGAACTGCAGGCGACAATATTATCGTTTTTTACCTGTTGGATACGCATCTGTTCCAGCTCAGCGGCGTATTTTACATTTAGCTGTTGTGTTTCATCCAATCGATCTTTAAGATTGACTATTTCGGTGATATCTCTTACATTTACAACTACTCTTTTAATATTACCGTTATCATAAAAAACCGGTATTCCTGTGGCCATGATTTTCTGGCCTAACTTATCTCCCCTTGTCATTTTTAACATTATGGTAACTTCTTTTTTAGTCTTAAGTGCATTAATAGCGGCAGATTCAGACCAAAACCCTTCGTCAACCATGTCCTGGGCGTTTTTCCCCACAACAAAGTCCCTCGTTATGCCGCAAATGCGTTCCCACGCACTGTTTACCATTAGAATTATACCTCCACCATCGATGATAAATATGCCATCGTGGGAGGTCTCAATAACCTGTTCCAGTTCGCTGGCGACGCGCCGAGCTTCTGAAATTCCCATATTGCCAATAGGATCAAAATCTCCCGAAGTTTTTATGGTAAAAAAGTAAGGGTTATCATTTTTATTAGCCTTGTTGGAGTTGACATTTTTGCTAATCATGGCAAACCTCCTTTTTCTTTTTGTTACCCCACAATCTACCAAATCTATGAAATATTATTAAGCAAAAATCAGACCAGATTTTTAGCATAAACTATTTTTAACTTAAAATTGCTTGAAATTTCTATGCGAGTCCTAAAATTTTTCAAACGTTGAAAGGGATTAACAAAAAAAGGTATAAATAAAGACTATGATGTCCACCGGTTGCATGAAAATTTAGGAATTCACTAATTTGTAACATCAAGGGCCAAAGTGGCCGTATTACCAATATGCATGCATTGGTAATATATAACAATCTCCTATATATTTCGACTATTTTTATTTCATAGATGACGATTTTAATTGGAGAAATTGCGTTCCCGTCATGCCGGTGTATTCTACGATGTAAAATCTTTTTAGGGTAACTATTGGTGCAATAATTATAATGAATAATAATGCCATCAGCAAATGTCAATTGCTGGTGGCATTATTATTGCTATTATTTCCCATAAGCACTTAATACTGTGAACTTTTTATATCCTATGTTTTGATGACAGCAGGCTTAAAGCATAATCCAGCAATTCCGAGGTCAGATGTTCAATATCCGAGTTTAGTCTGTTCCTTTCCTGGATTAAATTGGTCAGCCGCTCGTGCATTTCTTTGATAACTTGATACTGGCTGGACTCAGCTAAATATTCCTTTGCCGCTTCAACCGAATTCATAAGCACACCGGCTCCGGGAACCACCTTGACCACGCCCGCTTCCTGCAAAAGAGACAGCGCCCTCCTGATAGTTTCAGGTGAAACATTGTAAAGCCCGGCTAAAGTTGATCGGCCCGATATCTTCTGCCCCTCTTTATAGGCCCCATTAGTAACTCTTTCCGCCATATCCATGGCTATGGTGATGTAACGGGCGATATGCAGAGGGGAATTAGTTATATTTTCCATGATTATTTCACCTTTTAATAAAAGTAATTGGCACCCGTATTCCATTATAATAACAACCCGGAATAATAACAACCCAGCCAAAAAAACAGAAGTTTTTCCTGGATTATAAAAATCACTCCTTCTCATGGTAAAACGAACCAGATTGATAATTTTCGCGTCTAAACTAATAAATAAATAGTTGGAAGCGAGGTTTTGCCAATGAGAAAAATAATATTTTATGGAATTATTTTGCTGACAATGACCACCTTCTTAGTTTTCAGGTCTCACCCTGGAGCAAACGCTGAGCCAAATCATACCGCCACTTTCATTATAGACCAGAGAACATACGTCACTGACAGTCAGGCAAAATCTATGGACGCCGCGCCATTTATTGAAAACGGGCGGTCGTTTGTGCCTGCCCGCTATCTCGCCCTGGCTCTCGGAGTACCGGAGGACAAAATAATCTGGAACTCCTCTTCCTCCACGTTAACCCTGGTGCGGGATGATGTCACTGTCAGCCTGGCAACCGGCAGCAACATAATTTACATAGATGACCTGCCGCTTACCATGGATGTGGCCCCAGTGCTGCGCAACGACAGGACCTACCTGCCCGCCAGGTACATAGCGGAAGCCTTTGGCTACTCTGTCGGCTGGGATGGAGCGGTTAAGGCCGTTTTAATCGGACCGCCGGGAAATCTGCCCCAGCCGTCACAGGACGTTTTGCCTGTTGTGGGAACTTATGAGAACTTGAAAGACCTTTTGGAAAAATCACAAGTCCTTACCCGAGTTGGTATTATGAATGACATGGCCATTGCGCCGGGAGTAGTTGGCAGCGCCCCACCAAGAGCGGCGCAGGAGTCAAAATCAACCGCGGCGGCGCCCACCGCCGGGGCGGGCCTGTCAGACACCAACGCGGCAGATTACTCTAAAACCAATACCCAGGTTGAGGGAGTAGATGAAGCCGATATTGTTAAGACTGATGGAACATACATTTATCAGGTTAACCGGGAAAGGATAATCATAGCCAGGGCCGCTCCTCCCGAAGATATGGAAGTTATTAGCGTCCTGAACTATACCGGCAAAGATTTTTCTCCTCAAGAGATGTATGTTGACGACAACCACCTGGTGGTAATCGGCAGCACCCGCACCTATGGTATTCACCCGTTATATAGTGAAAACGGCGCCTCGCCAGGGCTAAAAATAATGCCTCCTTACAACTACTACAGGGAAATGGTGAAGGCTGTCATTTACAATATCGAGGACAAGTCAAGCATTAAACAAGAGCGTGAACTGGAACTAAACGGCAATTATGTTTCTTCGCGTAAAGTAGGTCAGTCGCTTTACCTGATAGCCAATAAAAATATTTATTTCTATCCCGGCAGGGAAATAGAAGAACCCAAACCCCTATACCGGGATTCGGTGGTCAGCGACAATTTCAATGAAATTGATTACCCCAGTATCAGATGTTTCCCTGATTTTGTTGAGCCCAGCTACCTCATGGTAGCCGGCCTTAATTTAGACCAGCCGGATGAAAAAGCTAATGTTTCCAGCTTCCTTGGCTCCGGACAGAATGTTTATGCCTCAACCGAAAACCTTTACGTTGCGGTAACCGGTTACAGCTATTATAGAGAGCCGTTTGCTGATATTATGCCGCCCACGGACATGAGCAAAACTAAGATTTACAAATTCCAGATAAACGAAGGGCAGCTAAGTTATGCCGCCAGCGGCGAGGCGCCAGGCACCATCTTGAACCAGTTTTCAATGGATGAACATGAGGGGTATTTCCGTATCGCAACCACCAGCGGTGATGTTTGGCGCGCCGGTGCATACACCTCGCAAAACAACCTGTACGTACTGGACAGTAGCCTTGCTGTAGTGGGGAAAATCGAGGGCATCGCACCCGGCGAAAAGATTTATTCCGTCAGGTTCACGGGGGATCGCGGCTATATTGTAACCTTCAAGACCGTAGACCCGTTTTTTGTCCTGGACTTAACAGACCCGCAGCACCCAGGCATACTTGGCGCGCTAAAAATACCCGGCTACAGCGACTACCTCCACCCTTATGACGATAACCATATTATCGGTTTCGGAAAAGATACGGTGGAAATGAGCGGCAACGGCTGGAACGGCAGCCCGGGTGAAAGCATGGCTTTCTATATGGGAATGAAGATGGCTATTTTTGATGTGAGCGATGTGAGCAACCCGGTGGAAATGTTCAGGGCCAATATCGGGGACAGGGGGACTGACTCTGAACTCCTGCGCAACCATAAAGCATTGTTGTTTGCGAAAGATAAAAACCTGCTGGCGTTTCCAGTCACGGTGATGGAAGTAAAAGGAGACGGCTATAATTCCGGATCAACTGTACCTGAATACGGCACCTTTACTTTTCAGGGAGCCTATGTGTACAACATTGACCTGGCCAGCGGTTTTACCCTGAAAGGCAGGATCACCCACCTGTC
The DNA here is from genome assembly GCA_041645005.1 of Desulfotomaculaceae bacterium. Lineage (GTDB taxonomy): Bacteria > Bacillota > Desulfotomaculia > Desulfotomaculales > Pelotomaculaceae > Pelotomaculum_B. The sequence continues at coordinate 5,305 of JBAZQW010000004.1, forward strand.
AGGCGAAGATTACCTGAAAGCCGGCAACTACTGGTATAACAGCGAGAAAGACATCGAACGCATCGTTTATATTGACGATACCCTCTACACTTTATCCCAGCGGATGCTCAAAGCCAACCAGATTGATGACCTGCAGGAGGTAAGTAGTCTGGAAATAAAATAACATAGGTAGGGGGACAGGTCATTAACTTATTTACTTTCCATAAAAAAATACAAAAGATAGTAAATAAGTTAATGACCTGTCCCCATTCATCTAAATAAACAAATTCACATTGGCTTCGTCGGCTTCGCCCAGGTAGGTGGCCACGCCGGCAAATTCAAGCCCGTCGATTAATTCCTCCTCCTTAAAACCCATCACGTCCATCGACATGGTGCAGGCGATCATCTTCACTCCTAAAGCCTGGGCTGATTCTAACAGCTCTTGAATGGTGTTTACCTGCTTCTGCTTCATGATGCTTTTCATCATAATGGCTCCGATTCCGCCAAAGTTCATTTTGGAAAGTCCCAGCTTCCCCGCCCCGCGCGGCATCATCCAGCCAAACATGGCTTCCAGGAAACTTTTCTTGGTTCTAATCTTTTCCGGCTTTCTCAGAATGTTGAGGCCCCAGAAAGTAAAGAACATGGTCACTTCATTGCCCATAGCCGCGGCCCCGTTGGCGATGATAAAGGAAGCCAGGGCTTTGTCCAGGTCGCCGCTGAACACTATAATGGTTTTTTTGTTTTCACTCATAAAAAGCCCTCCACTTAATCAGTGCGACATTTCAGCACTTTTTGATTTTGGCTTTGATCACTCCACCTTCTTCTTCCAGGGAGAGCAGCTCATTTTTTGTTTTTTTGCACCAGGCGGCAATATCTTTTTTAAAGCCCTGATCAGTTACTTCAATACATAAAATATCTCCAACAGCACAGGCCTGAGCCTCCTTAAAAATCTGCACGATGGGGCCGGGACACTGCAAACCTCTCGCGTTAATATGCTTTTCAGCCATTTTATAAATCCTCCTATTTAGTTTCTAACGGGTAAGCGATCAGGCCGCCTTCCAGTATGCTTACTTTTTCAAAGCCCAATCCTTTTAATTTCAATGACGCCATGTAAGAACGCAGACCAACCTTGCAATTGATGATAATCTCCCGGTTGCGGTCCAGTTCTCCGGCGCGGTCAACCACATGCCGCAAAGGAATGTTAATTGACCCTGGTATGGAGCGGATAAAATACTCATCCTTAGTTCTGACGTCAACCAATACAGCCCCGGCTTCCATTTTTTCTTTCAGGGCAAGTGGTGAAACACCGGAGAACCGGCCCTGCAATTTATTTATCATTACGTGAGCGGCTACGATAGTTGAACTCATAGCCATTGAAAACGGGGGGGCGTAGGCCAGGTCCAGTTTGGCCAACTGCTCAACTGTAGATCCGAAGGTGATTGCCGTGACCAGTATATCCACCGGCTTGTCCACCACACCCTCGCCATAGATCTGCCCTCCGAGCACCAGGTGAGTTTTCCGGTCTACTATAAGCTTGGTGACAATCATATGGCTGCCGGGATAGTAGTGAGCCCTGTCCTGAGCCGGAACCAGGACTGTCTCAACATCGTAGCCAAGAGTTCTGGCGTCTCTTTCCGAAAGCCCTGTTTTGCCCACGTTAAGCTCAAACAGCTTTAAAACTGATGTTCCTAAAACACCTTTCATGGTGTCTTTATGTGCCGTTCCGGCAAAGTTGATGGCGGCAACCCGGCCAGTCTTATTGGCGGTAGATCCCATGGGGTACCAGACCGGCTTGCCTGTGATCAGGTTCATATTTTCGGCGCAGTCACCAGCAGCGTAGATGTCTTCAATATTGGTCTTCATGCTCTCGTCAACCGCGATGGCCCCGGTGGTTCCCAGCGCGATGCCGCATTCCCTGGCCAGATCCACATTTGGCCGCACGCCCACAGCAAGGACCACCAGATCGGCTGCAAGCGTGCCGGCGCCTGTTATAACCGCCCCAACATTCCCCTGTCCGTTGTCTTCGAAAGCTTTAATAGCGGTACCGGTTAAAATCTTAATTCCTTTTTCGCCAAGATATTTTTGCACATACAGCGCCACATCAGCGTCATAGGGGGGCAGGATATGCGAGGCCAGTTCCACAACGGTTGTGCCTATCCCTCTTAGCAAAAGGTTTTCCGCCACTTCCAGCCCGATCATGCCGCCTCCGACAACAACCGCTTCCCGTATACCCTGCTCGTTGATCAGGTTCTTGATGGCGGTGGCTTCTGTGACCGTTCGCACGGTAACGATATTGCCCAGTCCTTTTCCTTCTACCGGAGGAATAAACGGAGAGGCGCCGGCTGCCAGGACCAGCTTGTCATATTCAAAATTCTTGATGTCTCCCGTACTTAAACTCTTCACAACAACCGTTTTTTCCTCAGGGATGATTTTTAGCGCTTCCATTTCTGTGATAACTTCAATGTCGTAATCAATCAAAAAATCTTTCGGCCGTCTGACCAGAAGTTCTTTTTCTTCTTTAATCACGTCACCCAGATAATAAGGCAGTCCGCAACCCGCGTAGGACACATGGCGATCCCTGGTCAAAATCACAATCTTTAAATCAGGGTTTTCCCGTTTGGCTTTTGCCGCCGCTTTAGTCCCGGCGGCAACACCGCCGATAATCAAAACTTTTTCAGATTTCACTGCTGTTTTCCCCCTTTGCTAATCATTCATCAGAAGGCTGACGATTTCCCTGGCCTTCTTATTACTTACCGAATAACAAACCTCGGTCCCAGTGCGCCGTCCTTCAATTACTCCTTTACTTCGCAGTATTGCCAACTGCTGTGAAATTGTCGACTGGGGCATTTCCAGGCATCCTGTAATCTTGTTTACATTACATTCATTCTCCATCAGCCCGTGCACAATGCAAAGCCTGGTCGGATGAGCCAGCGCTTTAAGCAGTTCCGCCTTTTTCGCATATTTACTTTCAACTTTCATATGAACCACCTCTATCTTATTATCTATATATTACAATTTAACGATTATTATGTCAAGCCTGATCAACAAAAAAAGGTCGTTATGATGAATAACAGACCCTTTTTTTATATTTGTTTTTCACTTTATCCTTTTCCGCACCGCAATTCTTGCACTTGCCGGGCTTGCAGCGGGCTTCCACCACCGCCCCGCATGCCGCGCACTTAAAGACAGCCACTAACCCTCACCACCTTCCGCCGCCTTTCTGATCTGCCTCACCGCCACGGCGATATCACCACTGCCGAAAATGGCCGAGCCCGCCACCAGAACGTTAGCCCCCGCATTAACAACGCCGGCCGCGGTTTCCCGGTTAATACCGCCGTCCACCTGGATTTCCGCGCTTGAGCCACACCTTTCCAGCATCTTTCTGACAGTTGTGATTTTGGGCAGCACCTCAGGTATAAAGGCCTGGCCGCCAAAGCCGGGGTTGACCGTCATCAACAGCACTAAATCCACTAGCGGCAGAATGTATTCAATAACCGCTGGTGAAGTGGCCGGGTTCAGCGCCACACCCGCCCTGGCGCCTTTTTCTTTAATCAGCGACACAATCCGGTGCAGGTGATTGACCGACTCCGCGTGTACCGTGACCAGATCAGCGCCGGCCTGGATAAACTCCTCTATATATAAACCGGGGTTTTCGATCATCAGGTGAACATCAAAAAGCATATTGCTTTTTGGCCTCAGTGCTTTAACTATCAGAGGGCCGACAGTTATGTTGGGGACAAAGTGACCGTCCATAACATCGATATGGAGGTATTCGGCGCCAGCCTCTTCGACTTTTAAAACATCCTGCAAAAGAGCGGTAAAATCTGCGGAGAGAATCGAAGGAGCTATTTTAACTGCTGTCATTTAATACTTTCTCCTATTCATAAGTTCCTCTAAAAATTCCAGGTACTGACGGTAACGGGCTTCCCCGATCTCGCCAGCCTCCACGGCTTCCCTGATCGCGCAGCCCGGCTCCTTGAAATGCAGGCAGCTGGTAAAATAGCATCCCTTTTCATAGTCCACAATCTCAGAGAAAAAGCCAGGCAGCTCTTCAGGCTTTATGTCCGGCAGGTCCAGGCTGGTGAAACCAGGTGTGTCCGCCACAAATCCACCTTGCGGCAGGCTGATCAACTGAACATGGCGGGTAGTATGCCTGCCACTTTTAAGCTTGGCGCTTACTTCGCCTGTTCTGAGCCTGAGACCGGGCATTAAGGTATTTAAGATCGATGACTTACCAACACCGGAAGGTCCGGCGAAAACGGAAATCTTCCCGTCCAGCAACTCCCTTAAACGCTCCAGTCCTTCACCGGTCCTGGCGCTGGTAACAACTACAGGGTAGGTTTTCTGGTAGCGGGACACAAGTTCAATCTGAACCTCATTGGTTAAATCGACCTTGTTAAAACAAATTATTGGTTCAATCTGATTTAACCTGGCTGAGATTAAAAAGCGCTCCAACAGCCCCGGAGTGGGGTCAGGTTCCCGCAATGAAAATACAATCACCGCCTGGTCCACGTTAGCCACCGCGGGTCGCTTAAGCAAGGACCGGCGGGGCAGCACTTTTTCAACAACACCTTTATGTTCAGAGCCAGGTTTCATTTCCACCCGGTCACCGACCAGCACCTGCTGTTTTTCATGACGCAAGCGACCGCGCAGGGAACACTCCCATTCTGTCTCGCCGTCATGTATATAATAAAAACCCCCGTAAGCCCTGACCACTAATCCTTCAATCAGGGTGTCCAGGCTATCCAAAACTCTGCTCACCATACAATTTTTTGTCTAAATAGACTTGAATTACCGCTTTCCCGTAGTATGGAACTTCTTTCACCACTTTTTCCCCCGCATCGTGCGTGTTAATATAGAAATTATTACTTCCTTTGGCGTCATTAACCACAATCTTCAACTCATAGGTCTTATTATCAGTCGGAATCCTGACCTCAACCCGTGCTGCCTTCTCAGACGGTCCGGGGCCGCTGCTTACTGTTACCTGTACCAAGGAGTTTTCTTGAACCTCTGTTCCCTTGGCCGGGATTTGACTTATCACCTGTCCGGTGAAATAATTAGTGCTCGCGGCTTTCTTTACGTTTGAATCAAGTTTCAACTTTAATTTTTCCAGTTCCGTACTGGCTTTATCAACGGTCATACCGACCAGATCCGGCACCTGGCGTACTACAGGCTGAGGGCCTTTGCTGACGAAAAGCATAACACCGTCACCTTTTGACAATCTTTCTCCAGGCTTTGGATCTTGATCCATAACTATTCCTACGGGATCATTGCTATACCTTTCCTGCACAGGGTCAGTAACATTCAAATCATTTTTATTGATCTTGATTTTCGCATCATTGACCGGCAGGCCAATCACATTGGGAACATCACGCCATTCGGGACCCAGGCTGACAGACAGGGTTACCGTACGGGTAACCTTAATTTTTGTTTCAGGCTCCGGGTCCTGAGAGATAACCTGTCCCTGCGAAACAGAGGGGTGGGCGCTCTTGTTAACCTGGACGTGCTTTATACCCTGTAAGCGAAGCAAGCCCTCGGCGTCTTCCTGCGTCTCTCCTATAACATCCGGCATCTTTACCTCCGGAACGTTCAGATAAAACCAAAAACCTACCGCCCCGGCAATGATCAGCCCGAGAACGATCAGGGACACCCAAAACCAGGCCGGCCGGCGGCCAGCTTGCGCCCTGCCCCCCACCTCAGTTTGGAGGCTCTCCTGCTGGGGCCAAACCGTAGGGATTACCCTGGTGGCAAACTCGTCGTCCTGCCTGGGCTCCCCGGCGACACCCACTGTTATCTTTTCCAAATCCGCTGCCATGTCCCTGGCTGTTTCGTAGCGGTCAGCAGGAATTTTGGCCATCGCCCGGGCGATTAACCTCTCCAGTCCGGGGGATACGGCGGGATTAATGCTGGAAGGGCGGGGAGGACTTTCCTGGATGTGTTTTAAAGCCACTCCGATTGGCGTCTCTCCCTGAAAAGGCAGCTGGCCTGTGACCATCTCATACAACACTATCCCCAGGGAATATATATCGGACCGTGGTCCCGCGGTTTCACCCCTCGCCTGTTCGGGAGAGAGGTAATGAACCGAACCGACTATTGTATCAGTCTGGGTCAAAGTGGCTGTTGTGGCTTCCCTGGCGATACCAAAATCAGTCAGCTTGGCCCGTTCCCCTTTAGTCATCAAAATATTTTGTGGCTTGACATCCCTGTGCACAATATTGTTTTCATGAGCATGCTGGAGGGCTTCACTTATCTGGCGGGCAATTTCAATCGCCCTGTCAGCCCGCAGCGCACCCTGCCCTCTGATCAGGTTTTTCAGATTATCCCCTTCCACATATTCCATAACCAGGTAATGGACTTCGCCTTCCTGCCCAACGTCATAAATACTGACTATGTTTGGATGGGAAAGGCTGGCGACAGCTTGAGCCTCCCTGCGAAACCGCTTTACAAAATCTTCATCACAGGTAAACTCGTGCCGTAGGATTTTGACGGTTACCAGCCGGTTTAGTAAAGTGTCCCGGCCTTTGTAAACAATGGCCATTCCCCCGCCGCCGAGCTGCTCTAAAAGTTCATACCGGTTCCCCAAGAGTTTCCCAATCAATCACATTCACCTCAAATCCATAGTTAACTGAGTCGTGGGTCGTGAGACGTGAGTCGTGGGTATGACAGGCATTCCTTGTTGGTCTCGAAGTTTTTACTTTTCCCCACTTCCGTCTTTGTGTCCCACTTTTATATCCCTATGTTTGTCTATATAAACACTAATCTTTACGACTAGACAATTCTCAATGTCTTACGTCTCATTGTAGGTCTGGATTTATCCGGACATTATTGTCTTTATCAAGATCTGATCCTCTATACCCGCAGGCTTTTTGTGCGAATAAATTCGCACCTGCATCTTCTCACGTCTTACGTCTCACGTCCCAATTAGTATCCCTTGGCGGCGGCCGCGGCTATAAGGCGTCCCGCAATAGGAGCGGCGACCGCACCGCCAGAGCCCGCGTTTTCTAAAATTACCGCCACCGCCAGACTTGGTTGGCTGGCAGGCGCAAATCCAATAAACCAGGCATGCGAAGCGCCGTGCGGGTTCTGCGCCGAGCCGGTCTTCCCGGCAACCTGCATCCCGGGCACAGCGGCTGCTGTCGCGGTGCCATAACGCACCGCCTCAAGCATGCCCTCTTTGATAATCCCCGCAATTTGCGGAGAGGTGGCAGTCAGCCATTTGCGTCCAGATGTTTGCAGTATCACCTCACCCATTGAATCCTTAACGGTATCCACCAGGTAAGGGCGCATGATTACACCTTTGTTAGCTACAGCCGCGGCCACCAAAGCCATCTGCAGCGGGCTTACCAGAACCTCGCCCTGACCGATAGCGCTGCTGGCCAGCTCGGTTGGGTGCAGCTTATCGGTTGGGGCTATTGTACCCGGCCGAGCCGGCACCCCCAGTCCGGGATCCTGGGTCAGGCCAAAAGCCTTTACGGCTTTTTCAAAACCGTCCGGCCCCAGATCCACACCCAGTTGGGCAAAAGTAGTGTTGCAGGAAACGGCAAGCGCTTTTTTTATATCCACTTCGCCGTGTACGTCTGTATCCATAAGCTTGTAACCGTCAACTTCAATAAAGCCAGGGCAGCTAAACGTCTTTGCGGCGAGATCAGGCTTTTCAGCCAGCGCGCCGGCAGCGGTTACGACCTTGAAAGTCGATCCCGGCGGGTAGGCACCCTGCGTGGCACGGTTAATCAGGGGCGCGGCCTCATCCGCAACCAGACTGCTCCAGATATTGTCCAGCCTGTTGGGGTCAAAGCTGGGGCTTGAAGCCATCACCAGCACCGCCCCAGACCTGGGATCGATAAGAACCACCGCTCCCCGCCGGCCGCCCAGCAAGTCCACAGCCAATTCCTGCAGGTTAGCGTCCAGGGTGAGGACCATATCCCCACCGGACTGTTGCCTGTCAAGAATCTTATTGACATAGTTCCTAATCCGGTCGGCTCCTTCCCTCCCCAGGAGATAGCGGTCATACGTGGATTCAAGACCCGCCCTGCCATACAGTTCCGAGATATATCCTATCAGATGAGCTGTTTCACGTCCCCTTGGATAAACACGCCTGCCCCTGCCGTCTGTAAACTCAGTCCTGGCCAGGACAGCACCTTTAGCATCATAAATAGTGCCGCGCAGGACCTGTGCCTCATATTCCTGAAAACGGCGATTATAGGTATTAGCGGCAATGGCGGGCCCTCTGATCACCTGAAGGTACGAAAGGTAAACGACCAGGATCGAAAACAGCCCAAGCATTAGAATTCCCAGTTTTAAAATATTATTTTTCATAAGTCCGCGGCTGCCTCGTGGGAGATATTCAGCAGAAGCCCCAGTAGAATAAAGTTAGCCACCAGCGAACTGCCGCCGTAACTAATATATGGCAGGGTTACACCTGTTAAAGGCAGCAGCCCTGTCACCCCGGAAATGATGATAAATGCCTGCAGCCCCAAAAGAGCTGTAAACCCCGAAGCGGCAAGAGCGGCAAATTCGTCCTTGGTGTTCAGGGAAATTTTGATACCCCTGTAAACGTAAATCATAAATAAAACTATTATCGCCGCGCCGCCGAGCAGGCCCATTTCTTCACAAATGGCTGAAAATATAAAATCCGAGTGTACCAGGGGGATAAAGCCAGGATATCCCTGACCGAGACTGGTGCCTAGCACCCCGCCCGAGCCAATGGCAAAATAGGACTGGATAAGCTGGTACCCGGCGGTGTCGGCATATGGCCAGGGGTTCAGCCAGATCGCCACTCTGGACCGCACATGCCCAAACAGGTGGTAACTTGCCGCCGCCCCGGCCATAAAAAGCCCCAGGCCAAAAATCACGTATGAAACACGGGCAGTTGCGACATAAACCATAGCCAGAAAGGTGCCGAAATAAATCAATGCCGTACCAAGGTCCCTCTGAAAAACCAGAAGCAGCAGCGAAACCCCCCACATGGCCACCAGCGGTATCCACTCCTGTGGTCCGGGAATGGACAGCCTGCCGATACTCCTTGTCCCGGCAGTTAAAACAGCCTTATTCTCAACAAGATAACTTGCCAGAAAAAGCACCAACAGTATTTTTACAAACTCAGAGGACTGGAACTGAAACAGGCCGAAGTCCAGCCAGCTTTTCGCGCCACCCTGTTCTTGTCCGAAAAATATAGGCAGGATCAGAGCGATAAGACCGGCCAGAGCGTATATATATTTATAGTCACTCAGAAAACGGAAATCAACCAAAAGTCTTGAGGTTAGCAGGAGCACGCCCAATCCTATTAAAATCCAGGCAAACTGGCGCATCCCGTAGGCTGGATTGAGCCTGTACAGAAAAACCAGACCGGTAGAAGACAGGACAGCTGTGATGGGTAATAAAAAACTGTCCCCCTTGTATCCAATCTTTTTCCAATACAGATGCACCAGGAAAAAGGCGGTGACTGTGGCCAGTCCCACAAGCAGCGCATGGTGGCCGCGTGCCTGGGGCACACCCAGGTAGAGTACCAGCATGCCGGCCAAAGTAAACGGCGCTGCCAGCAGGAGTAGGTTGCGCTCAATTACGCGGCTTCCGGTCGCCCTCAAGATCGCCGAAGACGAAATGTGATGCTGTCCGAAACTCCCGGAAATCATTTATTGTCCTCCATTAAGAATATATACGAATGCACAAACTATTTTGGGGAGTGCCAATTCAGTCGATGTTCGATTGAAATCGCTTATAACTCCACCAGGATGATTGTAATATTATCGGCGCCGCCGGATTGGATGGCTTTTTTTAACAGCCTGCCTGCAGCTGTATCCAGATCCGGCGCGGTGCTGACAGTATCAAAAAGTTCATCCTGGCGCAGGTAACCGGTCAGACCGTCGGTACAGAGCAGGAGCAGATCACCCGGGTTCACTTTTACACGATACAGGTCAACTTCTAAAAAAGGTCCTGTCCCAAGCGCCCTGGTCAATACATTTCGCTGCGGGTGCACAAAAGCCTCTTCCTCAGTGATGCCCCCGTTTTTAACCATTTCCTGCACCAGAGAATGGTCCTCGGTCAGCCTGGTGATCCCATTTCCCCGCAACAGGTAAGCCCTGCTGTCGCCCACCTGGCCGATTAGAACCTCATTCTCAAGCTTCAGACACGCTGTTATGGTAGTGCCCATACCCGCCCACTCAGGATTCTGAGCAGACTTCTCATATATTGAAGTGTTTGCTCCCTTTATTGAATCAACAAGGGCGTCCTCCGGCTTTTCACCGCGGCTGAGCCGTTTGTCCAATTCACGCTGTAAGATCTGAAGCGCCATTCTGCTGGCAACTTCCCCGGCCCTGTGGCCGCCCATGCCATCTGCCACCGCAAAAAAACCTGTTTCAGGCGAAAGGCACAGGCTGTCTTCATTTAAAGCCCTGACTAATCCTGTATCAGTTATGTAAGACCACTTCATGCCCCCACCTCACAAATTGAAAAGTAACGCCGCCTACCTTTAATCCGTCTCCATCCACAAGTACAACCGGTTTTTTCAGCTGCACCCCGTTTAAAAAAGTGCCATTGGTGCTTCCAAGATCCTCCAGCCAGTACTGCCCGTCTTTTACGTATACCCTGGCATGTCTGGTTGAAGCAAATGAATCATTGATGACAACATCGCTATTGCCGCTTCGGCCAATAACCATTTCCCGCCCTATGCCGAAAGAATCTCCCGGCCTTAGCTCCGGCAATGGGCTGTCAGCGACGATAATACTGCCACCGGCTTTTTCACCCTGTTTCTTCTTTTCCTGGGGCTGTTCCGGCGGCAAACCAGCGGGATGAGGCTCATTCCTGAGGTCGTTAATCATCCATCTAACCAGCCCAAAAATAAAAAGAAGTAAAAATACTAAAAAGATGTACCGTAGTAATGCTAAAAAAATTGCGAACAACCTTATTCCACCTTAAAAGCGCATATTGTGGCGCCTATGCTTACTACGTCTTCAGGTTCAAGCACCCTGGATGCTATTTTAACACCGTTGACTTTGACGCCATTGGTGCTGCCCAGATCGAAGATTGTATAGCTGCCCCGGTGCAGCTCCAGGCGGGCATGATGGCGTGAAACACTGTCATCTGTCAGCACTATGTCGCAGTCATTACGGCGTCCTATCATCATTGAAACACCGCTTAGATTAAATATTTTACCCCGGTCAGGTCCGGAGTTCACCTGAAGTTTAGCGAAAACCAGGGGGACCGTCTCCGGTCGCGCCCCCTCTTTAATAGGAGTAAAGCGCTGTGTATGTTCAAGAGTTTCTCTCGGTGCAACAGTTTTCCTCTCTTCCGACGGCGCCTCGCTGAACTCCGACTCCAACCTCATATTTCCGGGAGTCACGATTTCATCCATGGCGAACTTTACCACCGGGGAGCCGGTCAGCGTATATTTCTTTTCATTTGCTTTCTGCCGCACATATTCTTGAAGCTCTTCAGAAAGCAAGGTAGAGAAAGTGGCAATGTTTTCATAGTCCGAAGGGTGAAGGTGCACCTCATACTCGTTTGGCACATATATATTGCTAATGCTTACCCGCTTGCAGTCTCTCATCTCCCTGGCAAGCTTCTTGGCTATTTCCGCGGGCTGGATGCTTCCGCCGAAACTGTCTTTGAAAAAACCTTCTATATATTTCTCAAGGCTTCCTTCCAATCCTGAAAACATGCGCATTGAGCTCACCTCCGTCCCAACACTCTCCGTCTTAACTGACCGCAGGCGGCGCCGATATCCGCGCCAAATTCTTTTCTGACAGTGACGGCGAGGCCGCCCTGCTCGACAAGCGTTTTGAATAATTTCACCTGCTGCCTGGCGGGAGGCTCCACACCTCTTTCCGGAACCGGGTTAACCGGAATCAGGTTCACATGGCACAGCACGCCGGACAAAAGCCGCGCCAGTTCCAGCGCATGCCCCCCGCTGTCATTTACTCCCGCTATCAGCGCATACTCAAATGTCACACGCCTGCCGGTCGCGCGGGCGTAATCACGGCAGGCCGGGATCAGTTCTTTTAACGGATACTTTTTATTAATGGGCATCAGCAAATCCCGGTCACTATCGTTAGGCGCATGCAGCGAAACAGCCAGTGTAAGCGGAAGTCCCTCTCCGGCCAGTTTTCTGATCCCTGGAACAAGACCGCAGGTTGAAATGGTAATATGGCGGCCCCCTATATTTAAACCATATGGCGCTGTAATGTTTCTAATGAAGGTCATTACCGCGCCGTAATTTTCAAGCGGCTCGCCGGAACCCATCAGCACAACATGGCTGACCCTGGTCCCGCCGTCCCGCTGCATAGCGAGAACCTGGTCGTATATCTCCCCGGCGCTCAGATCGCGTATGAAACCTCCCAGTCCCGAGGCGCAGAGGCGGCAGGCGTAACGGCAGCCCACCTGGGTTGACACACAGGCGGAGTGGCCGTAGTCATGCTTCATTAAAACACTTTCCACCGCCTGCCCGTCGTTAAGAGCAAAGAGATACTTTACAGTGTCTCCCCGCTTGGATTGCACCTTTGCGGCGATTTCCAGCCGGCTTACCCATGCGCTGGACTCCAGCATATCCCTGAAATCACCGGCCAGGTTGGTCATCTCCCGGAAAGAAGCGGCGCCTTTGCCAAATATCCATTCCGCCACTTGCCTGGCCCGGTATTTCTCGGCTCCCAGACCTGTGACAAAGCTTTCAAGCTGGGGCAGGGTCAGGTCTTTTAAGTTTAACTTTAGATCTTCTTTATTCTCCATTATCGAATGCGATCCCTTTTTTTCTCATCCTGGCGATAAAAAACCCATCCATTTCATTCCAGCCGGGCAGTATCTGCACGTAGCCCCGTCCCAGGCTGCTGTCATAATCCAATTCGCGCGGCAGCAGTGCGGTCAGGTCCTCCATTTTAAAGTCCGGGTGTTTGGACAGAAAGCTTTCAACCTGCCCCAGGTTTTCCTCACGGGTAATGGTACAGGTGCTGTAGACCATCACTCCGCCTGGCTTGACACAGCAGGCGGCGCCGTCCAGAATTTCAGCCTGCAAACCAGCCAGTTCCGCGATTTGGCCGGGCTCTTTACGCCAGCGCGCGTCCGGACGGCGCCTCAGAACTCCGAGCCCGGTGCAGGGGGCGTCAACCAGAACAAAATCAGCCCAGTTACTGAATCTCTCCGGCAGTTTCCTGGCATCACCGGCTAATTCCTTAATTATGGCGATTCCCAGGCGGCCGCTGTTTTCCTTGATCAGGTCCAGCTTGTGCGGATGAATATCCACCGCCAGGATCTCGCCCCGGTTCTCCATTAACTGGGCCAGGTGAGTAGTTTTGCCACCGGGAGCGCCGCAGGCGTCGAGCACGGTCGACCCTGGCGCGGGCGCCAGTGCTATGCCGGCCAGCATGGAGCTTTCGTCCTGCACCTGGAATAAACCTTCCTTAAACGCAGCAAGGGAACCTAACGAGAAAAAACCTTCGATTTTTAAACCCTCCGGCGCAAAAGAGGTCTCTCTTACCGTCAATCCTTCCCCTCTCAGGCTTTCCGCCAGCTCCCGTCTGCTAATCCTCAGGGTATTGGCGCGCACCGTATTGGGGGCCGGCACATTGTTGGCCCGGCATAAAGAAATGGTTTCTTCGATGCCGAATTCCCCCAGCCAGCGCTCCACCATCCAGACCGGGTGGGAATACTTCAAAGATATGTGTTTGGCCGGGTTGTCAGCAAGCGGCGGAAATGTGATGCCGTCCTTACGGCGTGAAACATTGCGCAAGACCCCGTTTACAAATTTCACCGCTCCCGCATGCCCGTACCTGCGCGCCATTTCAGCACCTTCGTTGCAGGCGGCGGATGGGGGAACCCTATCCATAAACATCAGTTGGTAGACGCCAAGCCTGAGTATGTTCCTTACGGCCGGTGTCTGTGAACTTAAAGGCTTTTTGATAAACTGACCCAGGACCCAGTCCAGGGTGTTCAGGGAACGCAGGACGCCATAAGCTAATTCAGTGGCAAAAGCCCGGTCAAGTTTACCGGGCCGGTTTTTTTCCAGGATGTAATTCAAGGCCAGGTTGGCGTAAGCGCCCTCCTCTTCAACTGCCTTAAGGACTTCCAGAGCCATTTCCCTCGCGGACAACTCAGGCAACAAACCCACCCTTTCCAGATCACTGCAATTATTATCCACAATTAGACTGTGTTTTAAAACCAGATCGCAGCGAAAATATTCATTACTGAAGTCTAAAATCAGGCATCCTGTGGTCTGTCCCGGCTACCCTGCTTTTCTCAATTAAAAAGTAACGAACCGCCTCTTCCACTTTGGGCATTTTTATCTGGGTGTTAAGGCAGGGTCCAAAGGGGCGCTCATTGGTGACCCCCAGTACCGGGATCGGGTTCGAGTCCTGGATGCCGCTGGTAAGATCGCGCTCACAGGCGATGGCGACAATGGCGCGGGGGCGATACTCTTGCACAAATTTGCGGGCCAGGGTTCCTCCCGTGGCCATACCGACCTTAATTCCGTAAGCATCCCTCAAGTTCAGCAGATCGTTAACCGGGCAACGCCCGCAGCGGTGACAGTTGTCTATGTTAATGGTAATTTTATAAGGACACTCGCTATTTTGCAGGCAGTGCGGCGCCAGCAGGAGAATTTGAGCCGGTACTAATTTCAGCTCACGGGATTTAACAAGGTCATTGTTTACTTCAACAAAAGAGCACTTAATCTTATCAATATCTATGTGAAAAATCCTGCCTATAACCAGGGCGATGGGGAAGAAAAGGTTTACCGCCACCCGCATCGGCCCGTGCAAAGGTGTAATATCCTTTGAGTAAATTATGGTCAAAACAATACCACCTATGCCGAACGCAGCTACCACCATGCCGCCGACCAGCATCCCGGCCAGGATGATCAGGAGGATCTGGTCAAATATTGTTCTTTCAGGATTCAATGCCAGGTACCATATTCCCGTAAGCAGAAGTCCGGCGAACAGGATGCTGACGCCTAAAAGCCCGATAAACAACCTCTTGCGCACAGGCAAAAAATTTCTGACAATCACTAAGTATCGCCTCCACAGGCGTAGTTCCAGACGTCAGTCGTCAGACGTCGGATGTCGGTATAATTTGGACGTCAGTCGTCAGACGTCGGATGTCGGTATATCCTGTAATGCTTTAGAGTCTCTGACCCATGTAACTTTCATGCATAATTGCGATTTAGATTGTGGGTGTAGGCATATCCTTCATTCCTAACAAGTTTTTAGCCCCAAAGACCCCAAAAGAGTTGCATTTATACCTACGCCTTACGACTTATAGATTACGCCTTTTTTTTGAGACAGGAGAACCGTCCCCTTGTCTCAAAGACCCAAGAGGAATACCTGGATCCCACGTCTCACTTCCCACGTCCCAATCACTGCGGTATGGTCTCGCCCAGGATTGTACCTGCGGCGACAGGGGTACCCCTCAAAAAATCAGCTGAGCTGAGTTTCCTGGCGCCCTGCAGCTGAAGCTCGGCAATGCTGAGCCGGCCGTCGCCGGTTTTGACAATAATGCCGGCGCCGCCGCCAGGCAGCACCTGGCCGGGTCTGCCGGCGGTCCCGTCGTCTTCCAGCGCCGTCGCGCTCCATATTTTAAGCACCCTGCCCGAAAAAGTGGTACGTGCTCCCGGCCAGGAGTTCATGCCTCTGATCCGGTTGCAAATATACCGCGCCGGTCTGTCCCATAAAATCAGCTCGTCCCCGGCCTTCAGCATGGGCGCGTAGATGGGAGTGCCGGTTTGGGGCAGCCTGGGAGCCTGTCCACGCTCGATCAAATAAAGGGTTTTAACCAGCGCCTGCGCTCCCAGCAGGGACAACCTGTCATGGACCAAACTCACCGTATCGGAGTCGTCAATGGGAATTGTTTCCCGCAGAATCATGTCACCGGTATCCAGTCCTTCATCCATGTACATGGTGGTGATCCCCGTTTCCTTTTCCCCGTTGATAACCGCCCAGTGAATAGGAGCGGCACCCCGGTACTTTGGCAGCAAGGAGGCGTGGACATTGATACAGCCGTGCCTGGGGATAGACAGGATTTCAGCCGGCAGGATGCGACCGAAAGCAACCACCACAATCACATCCGGGGACAACCCTTCCAGCAAAGTGATAAAATCAGGATCCTTAATGCGTGAAGGCTGAAAAACCGGGATATTTAAAGAGCGCGCCGCTTCCTTGACCGGGGGAGGCGCTTCCTTCTTCCCCCTGCCCCTGGGGCGGTCAGGCTGAGTTACAACAGCGGCAACTTCATGTCCCGCCTCTACCATAGCTTTGAATGAAGGCACCGCAAAATCCGGTGTACCCATAAATATAGCCCGCATGCTTACTCCCTATTCCTCTTTCTGGTCCATTTTCCTTACATTTTCCGCCCGGTCGATAAAAAGAATACCTTCCAGGTGATCAATTTCATGCTGAAATACCCTGGCCAGCAAACCTCTAGCCTTTACCACCTGCTCCCTGCCGTTCCGGTCAAGGGATTTTACTTTTACCGAGGAAGCCCTGGTGACTTCTCCTATAAAACCAGGAATACTAAGACATGCCTCTGTGTCGGTTTCCTTTCCGGCGGAACTTAAGATCTCAGGGTTAATCAGCTCCAGCAGTCCATGGCCCGCATCAATCACGATCACCCTTTTGGAAACGCCCACCTGCGGGGCAGCCAGGCCTAGGCCCTTGGCGCTATACAACGTGTGAGCCATGTTATCTAAAAGCTTCATGATGTTCGGTGTTATTTTCGGTACTTCCCTGGCCTTTTCTTTAAGGATTTCGTCTCCTATCTCAACAATTTTATAAACCGCCAAAAAAATATCCTCCTTTTTAAAAATCTATAGCATCCCCTGCGGGTTAATATCAACATTAACGGCCGGCTTAAAGGCTGGACGCAGCTTTTGCAGCACGGCCAGGCTTTCTTTTATGACGTCTCTTAATATGCCGCGCCGTGGTCCCTTCAAAACCAGCTGCCAGCGGAACCGTCCTTTAATCCTGCTCAGCGGCGCGGGCGCCGGTCCCAGGACATCAATAAGATCATCGTGCCCCGCAACCGTTTTGTCAAGGATTTCTTTAGCCAGGCCGGCGCCTTTTTTCAGCTCTTCTTCATCATCATGAGTAAAAAGAAGCCTGGCCAAATGGCTGTATGGCGGGTAACCCAGCGCGCGTCTTACCGGCATTTCATTGCGGTAAAACCCCTCGCAGTCATGTACCGCCGCGGTGGTTATACTGTAATGGTCCGGGCAGTAAGTCTGAACCATCACCTCACCCGGCAGTTTCCCGCGCCCGGTCCTGCCCGCCACCTGGGTCAGCAGCTGGAAAGTGCGCTCCGCCGCCCTGAAATCAGGCATGTGCAGGGTAGTGTCGGCGTTAATCACTCCAACCAGGGTTATCCCGGGCAGGTCCAGGCCTTTGGCGATCATCTGGGTGCCGATTAAGATATCTGCCTCCCCCTCGCGGAAGGCGCTGAATATTCTTTCATGCGAGCCCTTGCGGGAGGTGGAATCGCTGTCCATGCGCACAATCCGGGCCCCTGGGAAAGTTATTCGCGCCACTTCTTCCACTTTTTGCGTGCCGGCTCCAAAATGGCGGATATAACGGCTGTCGCAGCGGGGGCAAAGCCCGGGCAAATCTATGGTGTAGTTGCAGTAGTGGCACCGCAGCAGGCCGTCCAGGTGATAAGAAAGAGAGATGTCGCACCTGGCGCATTTTAAGACCAGGCCGCACTCCCGGCACACAACAAAGGTCGTGTAACCGCGCCTGTTCAAAAAGAGAAGTGTTTGCTCCCCTCTTTCCAGCCTTTCAACAACCGCCGAGGCCAGGGCGCGGCTGAAAATACCCCGGTTCCCCTCCTTCAGTTCCTGCCTGAGATCGACCACTTGGACTTTGGGGAGAGGCCTTTCGTCTATTCTATGCGGAAGTCTTAAAAGGCGATACGGTCCTCCCTTGCCGGCCCGCAGCCACGACTCCAGGGAAGGGGTGGCACTGCCAAGCACCACCACCGCGCCTGCCAGCTGGGCTCTTTTCAGGGCTACCTCGCGGGCATGATAGCGAATATGGTCATCCTGTTTATAGGTTGGTTCATGTTCTTCGTCGATAATAAAAAGCCCCGGTCCGGGCATGGGGGCAAACACCGCCGAACGCGTTCCCAGGACCACAGGGGCCTGTCCTTCCTTAATCCGGCGCCACTCCCGGTATCTTTCCCCGGCGGCCAGGGCGCTATGTAGCACCGCCACCAGAGAGCCAAAACGCTCCCGGAATAGTCTGATCATCTGCGGGGTCAGGGATATTTCAGGCACCAGGGTTACCGCCTGCCGGCCAGCTGCCAGGGCTGAGGCTATGGCGCTCAGGTAAACCTCGGTCTTACCGCTGCCGGTGACACCGTACAGGAGGAAAGCACCAAACTTGCCCCTGGCCAAAGCCTGAGATATTTCCTTAACAGCTTCTCCCTGGTCGGGGTTTAGCCGCGGTATACAGTCGCTGGTACTCACTGCCGGATTTTCCGCCGGCAAGTTAGACGATAGCACGGCTTTTGCTTCAAGCAATCCCGCTTTAACCAGCGTGTCCACCGTTGCAGGCGAGGTTTGGGCGGCTGCGGCCAGTTCCTTCCTGGTCAAGCGTGGATTACGCAAGGCTTCCCTGAGTACGGCGGCCTGTTTCGACGCATGCTTCAGCTCACTTAAAACCTCATGCAATTTGTCTTCCGGGAATGCCGGCCTGAGCAGCTTTACCTCACGGATTGCTTTTACACCCAAACGGGGCGCAATAATCCGTCCAAATGCCTCTGCAGTGCTACAGAGGTAACTGTCCGACATCCAGCGGGCAATCTCAAACAAATCCCCGGTCAACACCGGTTCCTCATCGAGGATGCCGGCTATTTCCCTGACTTTAACATCCCTTTCGGGATACCCGAATCCTACCACATAGCCGGCCAAACTCCTGCCGCCAAAGGGTACGAGCACCCTTGAGCCCAGTTTAACCCTATCTTTTAGTTCCGCCGGGACGGCATAGTGAAAAACCCGGTCAGTCCCGCGGGCGGTAAGATCAACGATTATCTCGACAAGAGGGCCGTTTTGCTCCATTATACCCTCCCCTGAAAGCATTTACAAATCTTACCCCATTATAACAAAAAAGGCCCTGTTTATAAACAAAGGCTCGCGCTGATCCGTTCAATGTTCGATTGAGTCAATTTAATTTAAGAGGCTTCTCTTTTTTCCCCTTGCGGATGGCCAGCGCCTCGTCCAGGATGCGGTGGGCCAGGGCGAGTTTATCCATCAGCGGCAGGGATACTATAGAACCGTCCGGGTATACAAATTTGGCGATGTTGGTGTCGGTGCAAAAACCCGCACCAGGCTGGGTGACGTCATTGGCCACCAGTAAATCCAGGTTTTTGCCCGCTACTTTCTGCCGGGCGTTTTTTTCCAGATCACTGGTTTCCGCGGCAAAGCCGACCAGGATCTGGTTTTCCTTACTTCTGCCCAGATCGGCCAGGATGTCCGGGTTCTTTACCAGTTCTAAAGACATATTGTCGGTATGTTTCTTGATCTTTTGAACGGCTGCTTTTACAGGCCTGTAGTCGGCTACGGCGGCAGACTTGACCACCATGTCCACACGCGGGTATCGCTTCATGACCGCGTCGTACATCTGCGAGGCCGTTTCAACACTGCTAAACTCCACCCCTTTAGGGGGCTTTAGCGCGGTGGGGCCGCTGATCAAAATGACTTTGGCTCCCCTGCGGGCGGCGGCCTCCGCCACAGCATAGCCCATTTTACCGGAGCTGCGGTTGGTCAGGTAACGGACCGGGTCGATAGGCTCGACCGTGGGGCCGGCAGTGACCATAACTGTTAAGCCTTCCAGATCTCTGAGTGGCGCCAGCAGGGACATGATCTCCCCGGTAATGGTCTCTAAATCGGCCAGTCTGCCCCGCCCTTCGGCGCCGCAGGCCAGGCGGCCCACGCCGGGCTCTACAAAATGATAGCCGAGGCCGCGCAAATCCGCGATGTTGCGCTGAACCACCGGGTTATTATACATATTGACATTCATCGCCGGGCAGATCAGCACCGGGCAGGTGGCGGCCATAATGACCGTGGCAAGAAGGTCGTCGGCGATGCCACCGGCAATCTTGCCCAGAATATTGGCCGTGGCCGGGACCACTATCACCAGGTCGGGCCACTGTGCCAGTTCTATGTGTTGAACCGCCCCGTACGCCCCTTCAAAAAGATCGGAGCGAACCGGGTTGCCCGAGAGAACCTGAAAGGTAAGCGGTTTGACAAATTCCTGGGCGGATCTAGTCATAATAACATGAAGCTCCGCTCCGGCAGCTTTCAGATTGCTGACCAATTGAGCGGTCTTAAAAACGGCTATGCCGCCGGTAATACCGACGGTAATTTTTTTCCCAGCCAGCAATGGCCTTCCCCCAATTTACTATTTAATGCCAATCCTGGTCCGCTTATATCCTACCTTGTTCTGGGCTATTTCCGTTAAGGCGGTAGTTACCGGCTTGCTGACAGCATAATCAACCTTGGTACTGGCCCTGTCAGTAAGTGTCCTGGCCCGTTTGGCCGCCACCACTACCAGGGTATACCTGCTGTCAACCTTTTTCATTAGTTCATCAAGAGATGGTTGGCTCATGGCTACCCTCCGATTACAGACTGCTACAGTGTTCCTGCTTTATAAAACTTTTCAGGAAAGCCTCCAGATAATGAGGCTTTGATTTTTCAGCGCTGATAATCGACACGGCATTACTCACAGCCCGATCAATCACATCATTGATAATAATATAGTCATAACGGCCGGCAAAAATCATCTCGCCCGCTACGCAGGCCAGGCGCTTTTCAATCTCCTCCGCCGCGTCGGCAGCGCGGGAGAGCAGGCGTAATTTTAAATCAGCTTCTGACGGCGGAACAACAAAAATCAGCACCGCTTCAGGAAGTTTTTCTTTTACCTGAAGAGCACCTTGTATGTCAATTTCCAGGATGATGTCGTTTCCACCATCGAGCGTTTTCCTTACATACTGGAGCGGTGTTCCGTAATAATTACCGTACACTTCAGCCCACTCCAGAAGCTGGCCGTTTTCGATCATCTTCTCAAAGACTTCACGTTCCAGGAAAAAGTAGTG
>JBAZQW010000196.1:0-4549 GCA_041645005.1 Desulfotomaculaceae bacterium
CGGCGTGCTCCTTAATGTTGATCAGTTTGCCTGCCCTGTAACCGTAGTTGGTGGTAACCATTGTTTCCGCCCCGGCGTCTATGATCCGCTCTCTCAGGGAACTGGCGCTGAAGCCGCCGAAGACCACGCTGTGGATGGCGCCGATCCTGGAGCAGGCCAGGATGGCTATGGTCAGTTCCGGGATCATCGGCATGTAGATGGTGACCCGGTCGCCCTTCTTCACCCCCAGGCCTTTCAATACGTTGGCGAACTTGCATACCTCGTTAAAAAGCTGCTGGTAAGTGTAGGTCCTGCTTTCCTCCAGGGGCTCACCCTGCCAGATCAGGGCGGCTTTGTTTTTGCGCCAGGTGTTGAGGTGGCGGTCCAGGCAGTTATAGGAGGCGTTCAGCTTGGCTCCCCGGAAGTAGCGCACGAAAATGTTGTCGTCGAAGTTGTACTCCTCCACGGCATCCCATTTCTTAAACCACTCGATGTGTTCTTCCGCCATCTCAGCCCAGAATATATCCGGTTCTTCTATTGATTTTCGCCACATTGCTTCGTACTGCTGCCGGCTTTTAATCCTGGCCTGCCCGGCAAATTCCCGCGGAGGGGGAAAAGACCTCGTCTCAACCAGCAGTGATTCTACGGCAGCGTTATTTTCAGGCGGCATGACTGTCACTCCTTCTTCATGTGTTGTTTTTATCAGCGGTTCAAATATATCTTTCAGGTTCTGGTGTTATTGACATATTAGATTTAAAAGTTATTAGACTATTAAGATATTTTCGACAAATTGACTGTGATCCCTTCATGCCGCCCCTGAGACTTGCACAAATCTGTTAGTTACCATCATGGGTAGCCCGTCCATCTCCGCTGACTGGAATAACCTCACCTAAAAAAACAGGCTTCGCATGTGAGTTTACCTCCAGGAAAGCCTTTATCCGTGCAGGGGTTTCCCGCAGTGAATAATACCCCGCGCCGGCATAAATATGTTTGTCCGCTTCTATTCCCACTGCAGTGAGTCCAAGTGAGCGCGCGGTATAAACCGCCCGTGGCAGGTGATAAGCCTGGGTCACGATCACCGCGGTGTCCACCTGGAAGATTTCTTTGGACCTGTACATGCTGTCGTAAGTGGAAAACCCGGCGTGGTCCATGAATATGTCTGCGGTGGGTATCCCCAATTTTTCAGCATAGATACGCATACTATTTACTTCGTCATAATCCTTTCTGCCATGATCTCCGCTCATAATAATCTTTTTTACTTTGTCGTTCTTGTAGAGTTCTACCGCGGTCTCGATCCTGTCCGCCAGCATTTCGCACAACTCACCGTCTGTGAAAACATAGGCGCCCAATACTATGGCCGCCTGCGCACCGGGGAGGTCCTGCGGCCTGACAATATATTTACTTCCTTTTATTCTGACGTATTGGTCTGTTCCTACTACTCCCGCAGTCAGAATCAGCAAAAGCAAGATGAAAATGATCTTTTTGTTTTTAAACAAGGAATGATACCACATACTGTCAGCAGCAGGATGAAATTCGCAGGTTGGGTTTTAATGAACAAATTAAGGCACAGACTGCCAGGCAAAAGTGCGGTATGAAACAGGTAGGCCGCTGCGTTGACTCATTTGATTATTTGTATTATGTTAAACTAAATGTGAGTCTAAAGACTGCACCCCGACTTTAGAAGGGAAGGGCATTTTAATGAAATTCTTCGGCTTATACATTTTATTATCCATATTAACCCGAAACCCTCTTCTGGCCCTGGTCATCCTGCTGCTGGTTTTTTTGTTTGCCGAGCGCCGTTTTATCGGTATTCTGCCGGATGTTTTCCAGCCCTGGCGGCGGGCCAACAGGGTTGGGCAGCTAAAAAGGGAGATCTCTGTGAACCCGGCGAATGCCGAGGCTTATCTGGAGTTGGGTGAGATTTATTTCCGGCAGGAAAAATATAGCCAGGCCGCATCTTTTCTGGAGAATGCAGCGGGCAAGATGGCCGGGCATCCTCTGTTCCATCTCTACCTCGGCGCCTCATACTACTACCTGGGCAGGATTGAAGAGGGAAAAAAGGAGATTGAAGAGGCGATTGCCGCCAACCCCAGGGTCAGCCAGGGTGAGCCTTACCTGTACCTGGCCGCAATCTGCCTGGAGCAAAAGCAGTCCGGTGAGAGTGTGGAGCATATTTTTAAGCAGCTGATGTTGTACGGTTCACCAAAAGTATTTTACCAGGCCGGGCAAATGTTTTTACAGGCAAATGATCAACAAAGAGCGAGGCGGCTCTTCAGGGAAACCATAGAAAACTATGAGGCTTGCCGGGGAGCGATGCGGCGGGTGTACAGGAAGTGGGCGTTTCTGTCAAGAATTAGCTTGTTGTCTATGAAATAAGTCATTGTTCAATACTAAAATAAATGCTATGATGAAACCAGGTAAAATATTTTATTTTAAATAGTTTACCTGGTTTTTCCCAACTAACCAGTCAGGGTGGGGGTACGTATGAAAAAAAGGATTGCGGTCATGATCCTGGTGGTAGTCCTTGGCGTTGCCGGCTATTATGGTTATAACAGGTACATCGGAGAAAAGCAGCCCGCCGGCCTGCAGGCTACCGGAACCATTGAGGCGACACAGGTTGAACTGAGAGCTAAAGTAGCCGGTACGTTGCAAAAACTGGTGATAGCTTCCGGTGAACTGGTAAAGGGAGGACAGTTGGTAGCCGAAATTACCCGCAATGATTTGATTGCTCAGAAAGAAAGGGACGCCCTCGCGGTCATCAAAGCCCAGGCGCAGCTGGCCGACCTTACTTCCGGCGCGCGTGAACAGGAAATCAAGGATGCCGAAATTACCGTCGACACCGCCCGGCTCAATAATGAAAAGGCCGCCAGTGATTACGACAGGGCATCTAAATTGTATAAAGAAAAAATCATTGCCGCCTCTGAGATGGAAAGAGCGGAAATAACTTTCAAACAGTCTCAGAATCAGCTGGAGTCCGCCAGGACAAAATTGAGCCTCCTGCTGTCCGGCAGCAGGCCGGACCAGATTGAGGCGGCCCGGGTTGAACTGGAACGCAGCAGCGCTGTGTTAAAAGCGTCGGAAGCGCTGCTGGAAGATGCCAAAATTATCTGCCCGATTGACGGAACGGTGCTCACCAAAAATTTTGAAAACGGAGAAGTGGTGCAGGCCGGCGTTTCCGTGGCGACCATCGCCAATTTAAACGACATGTGGATTAAAGTCTATATCCCCACTGACGACCTGCCCAAGATCAAGCTGGGACAGCAGGTTTACTTCACTGTGAGCGGAAGCTCCGAGGAGCACCGGGGTTTTATCGAAGAGATAGCCTCCAAGGGAGAATATACACCGAAAGTTATCCAAACCAAAAAAGAACGCACTAATATCGTTTACGCGGTTAAAATCAAGGTTGACAACCAGAACAACCTGTTGAAACCTGGCATGCCTGCCGATGTCACTTTTGATCAGAGGTGAGCAAATGATTGAAATGGAAGCTCTCACCAAGGTCTTCGGAAGCATTACCGCAGTCAGCGAGGTATCCCTAAAGGTAGAGCGGGGAGACATCTTCGGCCTGGTGGGCCCGGACGGGGCCGGCAAAACCACATTGCTCCGGATGGTGTGCGGGCTGATCAACCCTACCGGCGGCAGGGTCACTTTGTTTGGCGGAAAGCAAAACAAGGCGACCGATACTTTTGGCTATATGCCCCAGCGCTTCAGCCTGTGCGGAGATCTGACGGTAATGGAAAACATCAATTTTTTTGGCTCCCTGTACAATTTGGACAAAAAAACCATATGGGAGCGGGCTGAAGAGATTTTGACAATGACCAACCTGATTCAATTCAAAGCAAGGTTTGCGGAAGACCTGTCCGGGGGGATGAAACAAAAACTAGCCCTGACCTGCGCTCTGGTGGCCAGGCCGTCCCTGTTGATCCTGGACGAGCCGACCTACGGTGTGGACCCGGAATTTCGCAAGGAGTTCTGGAAAATACTTTACCTGCTTAACAGGGCCGGCATGACCATTTTTGTATCCACCCCTTACATGGACGAGGCCGACCTGTGCAAAAAGGTTGCTCTGATCGACCAGGGGAAGATTGTGTCGGCTGACACACCGGACAATCTCAAAAATAAAATCCCGCACAAGATTCTGGAACTTAAAACAGACGCCAGAGACCTCGACTTTCTGAGTGATCTGCCTGAAGTGGCCGACGCGAGTTCCTACGGTGACAGGTACCATGTGGCCGTCAGCGAGGTTGAGCGGGCCAAAGCATCCATCAGCAAACTGCTGTCTGAAAAGGGGATTAATATTCTTTTCATTAATGAAATCACACCTTCTATGGAAGATGTTTTTGTGTCCCTCACTGAAAAAGAGGTGGTTTAAGTGGAAACTGTGGTAACCACCCATGAACTGACCAGGGTTTTTGGTTCTTTTACCGCCGTCAACAAGATTTCCATGGAAATCAAAAAAGGAGAAATTTATGGTTTTTTGGGACCCAATGGCTCCGGAAAATCCACTACTATCCGCATGCTCTGCGGTATCCTGGAACCCACGTCAGGTTCAGGCACCGTGTTGGGTTAC
>JBAZQW010000090.1:0-8289 GCA_041645005.1 Desulfotomaculaceae bacterium
TTTATCATCCTGCCGATCATCATGTACATGTCCTCGTCGGTGCGTAACAAACTGGGTGGAGTTTTAACCGCATCCATCCTGGTGGTTGTCGGTGTCATTTTCAACCGCATGAACGTGGTGTTCACCGGCATGGCCGGGGCCATGGGCGGCAGCTACTTCCCCAGCATCTGGGAATGGCTGATTACCATTGACATGTGGAGCGGCCTGGTCCTGTTTTACTGCTTTGCTGTTGAGAACTTCCCGATCCTGGCCAAGGAAGAACACACGCACGGAACCGGTCACTCCGTTGGATCCGGTTTCCACGCCTAAAGAAAAAGAATTGATTGACAAGGTTTAACTGATAAGTTTAAATGTTTTAAAATGTTGTTTAGGGGGGAATATGATATTCCCCCCTAATTCATAATATATGGGGACATTCCATCGGGGACAAAAAGCAAACATTTTCACCCTGCTGCTGTTACCGGGTTAGCACATGGGTACTTGAAAGTATTTGTTCTTAAGATCTGAAATGGGGGAGCATACGCTCCCCCTTAATCAAAATAATAAAACCCCTTCACAGGTGTCGGCTATTTATCTTTTATAACACTTAGTGTGGTTTGCCCTGGGCTATATTTGTGACCTGGGCAATATTTGTGGCCTGTTTAACATCTTCTTTTACTTCTTTTACTTCTTTGGCTATATCATCAAATTCCTGAATGCTGTTCATTGAGGCCCTGCGAAACTCATTCATCGCCCTGCCCACAGTCTTGCCTATCTCAGGCAGCTTGCTGGGTCCGAATACAACCAGAGCTATAACCAATATTAAAACTAATTCAGACATCCCCAGATTGGGCATATAAACTCCCTCCCGCTTAAGGAAATATTGCATCAGCATTGGCCGGGAACCAGCAAAACAATCCGCACTACTATTATACTTAGTTCGGGGTTGCTAAAAAATCTCCTGCTTTGCGGCAAGCCAAAATTTTCAGGGTTCTACCGGTTCTTCAAGTGTGAAACGGCCCAGTATACCACCCCGGAACTCCTTGAGAACAGTTTTAGCAGACTTTAAGGTATCCACAATCCCGCCGGAACTATAATAACCTCTATGGGCCCCGACTGCTTCCAGCAATTCAAGTGAATCATCCGGCAGTTCATCTATTTTATACCGCTCCCTGATCGCCTCAGGGTAATTTCCGGCCAGCCAGCTTAAAAGCTCTACAGCCACAGTGTTCAAATCAAAGATATGTTCTTTAATAGCTCCGGTCACAGCCAGACGGAAAGAAACCACCTCGTCGTTCAGCTTGGGCCAAAGTATGCCAGGGGTGTCCATCAGTTCCAGGTCGCCGGCAACATTTATCCACTGTCGGCCACGGGTTACCCCCGGTACATTTTCAGTCTTTGCCGCCCGGCGCCCCACCAGTTTATTAATAAATTGTGATTTGCCCACGTTTGGGATGCCCAGGATCATGCAGCGCGCCGGCCTGGGCCGCCTTCCTGATGCCGCCAGCCTGGCCATTTTGGGTTCGAACAGCTTCTGAATATACCCCGGCGTCTCCCGTACTCCCCTGCCGCCCAGGGAATCCACAGCGACTGCCTGGCAGCCTGTTTTCTTAAAAAAATCTTCCCAGCGCCTGGTTGAAACGGGGTTGGCCAGATCAGCCTTGTTCAGTATAATAAGCCGGGGTTTCCCCCCGGCTATTTGGTTGATGTCAGGATTACGGCTGCTGTCCGGTATTCTGGCATCTAAAATCTCAATTACAACATCTATCAGCTTTAAATCTTCTTTAACCTGCCTTCTGGCTTTAGCCATATGGCCGGGAAACCACTGTATATCCATACCTGCTCCCCATAGTCTAAGATTTTTCTATCCCATTAATGCGCGACGCCCATTCTCGCCGGCGGCCAATAGATGAATATCTCCTTACCTACAATCAGGTTCCTGGGAACGAACCCCCACTCCCTGCTGTCACTGCTGTTATTACGGTTGTCCCCCATCATGAAATAATTCCCCGCAGTCACTTCCACAGGCCCGTAATCTGGAATGCGCAGGCCGCGCGGCAGGTAGTTCTCTGAAACCGGTTGTCCGTTAATCAAAAGCTGGCTATTTCTAAAAGCCACTGTTTCCCCGCCAACCGCTATAAGTCTTTTGACAAAATAACGCTTGGTATCCAAAGGGTACTTGAAAACTACAATATCTCCCCGTTTAGGTTCCTGGAAGCGGTAGTTCAGTTTGCTGGCAAAAATATAGTCCTGAATCTGCAGGGTAGGCTCCATGGAAGCTGAAGGTATGCGGAAATTTTGCATAACAAAAGTATGGATTATTAAGGCCAGCACCACCGCGACTACCAGCGATTGGACAATTTCTACAAGTAATGAATTTCTTTTTCCGGTTTCGCCTTTTTGATCCTTTTGATCCACTTCTGTAACCCCCTTAAACCAGCCCGGACCAGTGCCTTAAAAGCGAAAGGGAACTGTTTGGCCCAGTCCCTCGTTTTTTAACGCTTATCTTGTACGCTTATCTTGAATACGGGCGGCTTTGCCGCGCAGTCCGCGCAGGTAGTACAACCTCGCCCGGCGCACCCGGCCTCTTCTGAGGACTTCAATACGTTCAATTTTTGGGGTGTGCATGGGAAATGTTCTTTCCACACCTACTCCATAGGAAACCCTTCGCACAGTGAAAGTTTCACTCAGGCCGCCGCCCCGGCGCCTTATTACCACGCCTTCAAAGATCTGAATTCTTTCCCGGCCGCCTTCAACTACCTTAACGTGTACCCTCACAGTATCGCCGGATCCAAATTTAACTATACCTTTTTTAACCTGCTCCTGTTCAATTGAATGAATGAGGTTCATTTAAAATCCCTCCTTCCACATGGTCGCTTTTAACAATATTGCATCAGAATATAAAAGTCCTTTTAGCACTCAACAAAGGTAATTATAGCATAAACGATTATACGCGGCAAGAAATTTCCTGGAAATCCAGAGGATATCAACTGCACGCCTAAAATTTTACTTTAGCGCGTTAACCAAGGTCAATTTCTTGCAGTTCGCAAACTATCTTTCTCAATATATCTTTGTCTTCCCTGGTTAATGCTATCTGTGACAGAAGTTCGGGCCGGCGCAACAGGGTCCGGAGCAGGGACTGCCTTCTGCGCCACTTCCTGATCTCTTCATGATGGCCGCTCAGAAGAACGTCCGGCACCGCCAGCCCCCTGTATTCCTTTGGCCTGGTGTAATGGGGGTACTCCAGCAGGCCCGCGTTAAAGGATTCCTCTTCAACGGACGCCGCTTCTCCAAGCACTCCCGGTATGAGACGCGCCACCGCGTCAACTACCACCATTGCCGGCAGTTCACCACCGGTAAGGATATAATCCCCGATTGATATCTCATCGGTTACCAGCATCTCGCGAACACGTTCGTCCACACCCTCATAGTGGCCGCAAATAATGACCAGTTCTTTTTCACCGGCCAGATCCCAGGCCAGCGCCTGATTAAAAGACCTGCCCTGGGGGCACATCAGCGCCACCCGGCAGGACACCCGCCCGGACTGGTTTCTAACATGCTCAACAGCTTCAAAAATAGCCTCCGGACCCATCACCATGCCAACTCCGCCCCCGTATGGCGTATCGTCCACGGTATGGTGCTTGTTGGCGGAAAAATCACGGATATTAACCAGGTTGATCTCAATTAGGCCGCGCTCCCGCGCCCTTTTAATGATACTGGAGGAGAAAGGCCCGGCGAACATATCCGGGAATAGAGTCAGAATCTCAATTCTCATTATCCATCAGTCCTTCCGGCAGGTCAACCACCATGCGCCGCCCGGTCAGGTCAATTTCTTTAACAACCTGTCTTAGCGCCGGAATTAACAGCGGCTTGCCGCCGGTATCAACTATATATACATCATTAGCCCCGGTCTGAAGCACCTCGGTAATTTCACCAAAGCGCTCTCCACCGCTGCCGTATACACTTAGACCGACTATATCAAAAATATAATAGCTTCCTTCGGGCAGTGGGGTCAACTGGGCACGGGTTATCTCCAGTACTCCCCCTTTAATAGCTTCCGCCGCATTCATGTCGTTAATATCTTTAAATTTTACAACAATATATTTTTGGTGCGGCATTGCTTCTTCAATGTCCATTATCAGCCGGCCGCCTTTAATTGATACATTGATCTTTTCCAATTCTTTAAAGCGTTCAGGGAAATCGGTAAGTGGCAGCACCCGTACGGCGCCGCGGTTCCCCTGCGTTTTCAGGATCTTACCGATGACAATAAATTCATCACTCACTGCTGCCGCTCCCCTGCCTGATGGCGGAAACAACGCCATCCTGAAGGATAATTTCCACACCTATTACCCGCCCCCAGTTATCTCCAACCTCAATATCAACAGGGCTTTCCATCTTGCCGGATATCACCTCAAACCCCAAAGCCAGCTGCCCCACTTCCTTGAGCCTGTCAATCAATTTCTGGCGGCTGTCCAGCCTGCGCCTGCGTTCCTGGTCCAAATCCTGTCTGGCGGCGGGAATCCCCTGAGGATTCTTCTTTTCAAGTTCGGCCAATAAACGCTTTTCCTGGAAATCCAGATGCTGCAGATCCAGTTCAACCCGCCGGATAGCCTCCTGAAGCTCGACCGCCAGGGCTTTCTTATAATTCTCGGTAACTTTAATTTTTATAAGAACAGGCCGGATCAAGGTCAGGCTTTGCATCTAAGAGTTCCTCCAGCGGGCTAAAATAGGAATCATTTTGAATCCTTTTGTTTTTTTAAATAATCTCAACAATTACTCTCTTTTTCTGCCTGGTCGCAGCAACTTTGACCAGGGTCCTTATTGCTTTGGCGATACGGCCCTGCTTGCCGATCACCTTACCCATATCTTCCTGGGCTACTTTCAGTTCAATCAAGGTTGACTTGTCTTTTTCAATTAGATTCACAACTACTTTTTCAGGCTGGTCAACGAGAGCTTTGGCCAGATTTTCCACCAGTTCTTTCATCATAGTAGCCTCCCTAATCTACTGACCCTCTCCCGCTGTTTTCTTTAAAACCCCGGCCTTTTTAAACAAAGCCCTGGCGGTCTCAGAAAGCTGGGCTCCTTTGTTTAGCCAATCCAGAGCCCTTTCCTCATTGACATTGATTACCACCGGGTTCTTCAGGGGATCGTAATAACCAATTTCCTCAATAAACCTGCCATCTCTCGGGGAGCGGGAATCAGCAACCACAATACGATAAAACGGGGCCTTTTTTGCACCCATTCGTCTCAGACGGATTTTAACAGCCACGCACCCTCACCTCCTTATTTTAATTTAGCTAAAGAAAGGGTTTTTTAGCATCTTGCCGCCCTTTTTCAGCGATTTCTCCATATCCATAAACTGTTTCATCATTTTTTTTGTCTGTTCAAACTGCTTCAGCAGCCGGTTGATATCCTGAACGGTAGTGCCGCTGCCTTTGGCTATCCGCCTTTTTCTGCTGCCGTTCAGCGCCCGTTCCGGATCGCTGCGCTCGCCTGGAGTCATTGATTTTATTATAGCCTCCGCAAAAACCAGTTCCTTTTCATCCACCTTAAGGTCCTTCAGTTTTTTAGACCCGCCGAGCCCCGGGATCATACCCAGAACTTGTTCAATCGGCCCTAACTTTTTTACCTGGTTGAGTTGATCCAGAAAATCCTCCAGGGTGAACTCCATGCTCCGGATTTTTTTCTGCATATTGGCCATTTGATCAGCGTTAAAATTCTCCTGGGCCTTTTCAATCAAGGTGAGCATATCGCCCATACCCAGAATCCGCTCGGCCATTCGCTCCGGGTGGAAGGGTTCCAGGGCGTCCAGTTTTTCACCCATACCAACAAACTTAATTGGCTTCCCGGTTACAGAGCGCACTGACAGCGCCGCGCCACCCCTGGTGTCACCATCCAGTTTGGTCAGGATCACCCCGTCCAATCCCAGGCGGCTATTAAAAGTTTCAGCTACACTTACCGCAGCCTGCCCGGTCATGGCGTCAACCACCAGCAATATCTCGTGAGGCTTTATGGCTTCCTTCATTTTTTCGAGTTCCGCCATAAGTTCTTCATTCACTTCCTGCCGGCCCGCAGTGTCAATAATAACCACATCCCGGCCCCCGCTGACGGCATTCTCTATTGCAGCCAGACCTATTGTGACCGGTTCATGCTTATCACCCATGTTGAATACAGGCAAGTTAAGCTGTCCGCCGAGCACTTCGAGCTGTTTTATAGCTGCCGGACGGTAAATATCCGCTGCGGCCATGAGCGGCCTTCTGCCCTGTTTGCGCATAAGATTAGCCAGTTTGGCGGAGGTGGTTGTTTTACCAGCACCGTTCAGGCCAACCATCATTAAAACAGTCGGGGGCTTGGGAGCCAAATTAATTTTACTGTTTGCACCACCCATCAGAGTTGTCAGCTCTTCATGCACAATCTTGATCACATGCTGGGCCGGATTCAGGCTGGCCAACAGTTCTTGTCCCACTGCCCTTTCTTTTATCCTGGCTATAAAATCTTTAACAACCTTAAAGTTCACATCGGCTTCAAGCAAGGCCAAACGCACTTCACGCAGGGCTTCATTCACATCTGTCTCGTTCAAACGGCCCTTGCTTCGTAATTTTTTAAAAGTTTCCTGCAGTCTTTCGGCGAGGCTGGCAAACATCACTTACCCCCCTTTTTGATTGCTTCCGCTAAAGCTCAAGAATTTCGTCTATGATTTCCCTGGCCCGTCGTACTTTACCGTTAGTCTGCACGCTTCCAGACTCGTCCAGCAAGGCAGCGGCGTCGCTTAGCTTGTTTCTTTCCGTTTTAAACCTTGCTGCCAGCCCAAGCTTCTCTTCGTACTGGGAAAGAAGCTGCCCGGCCCTTTTCAAGGTGTCGTAAACTGCCTGGCGGCTGACATTGAACTCTTCAGCTATCTCCCCCAGGGACAGGTTGTGGGCATAATAAAGTTCCATAAAATCTTTTTGACGGTCGGTTAACAGCTGCCCGTAAAAATCAAAAAGCAGATTCATCAGGTCGACTTTTTCAAGCAATTGCCTGCCACCGCCGTTCCATTCACTTTTCCCTGCCAAGGTATTTACCTTTACAGTAAGATTCTACTCAATTGGCGCGGCCTTGTCAAGAAAATAGCTTGTTTTTTTTATCTTACCGTGGAGGGTATTTCAGGCTTAAATAGAAAACATTAATTGGGGACATTCCGATCGGGGACATTCCTCAGCCCCAGAGACTGGCCCCAAATAGAGGTGTGTCCCCATTCCTCTGTGAGGTGTGTACCCTTTCCTTAGCCGAATAAATTCGCACCTACGTTTTTTGGTACTATTTACTATAATGGAGGTAGCCATGAAAATTTCATTTAATAAAAAGCAAAGCGGCAGGCCGGACGGACTCCTCTCACTCACTGATGCCATAAAGCAAAGCCGGGGGCAGGTGATGGAAAACCATAAAACTTATCTGAACGCCGGGCTGGCCATGATGCTGGGGCTGCTAAAATTTGATAAAAAATTCGTGAGGGCTGAAGGAGTTCATGTTTGGGACAGCGAGGGCAAGCAATACCTGGATTTCCTTGGCGCCTACGGGGCTCTGAACCTTGGGCATAACCATCCCAGGATACTGGCCGCCCTGGATCAGGTAAAAGAAATGCCCAACCTGCTCCAGGCATCCCTGAACACTCTAGCAGGCGCCCTGGCTAAAAATTTGGCACTGGCCACACCAGGGAACCTGCAGCGCTCTTTCTTTTGCAACAGCGGTGCTGAAGCCGTAGAAGGAGCACTTAAACTGGCGCGGGCCGCTACCGGACGGCAAGGCCTGATTTACTGCGAGGACTCCTTTCACGGTAAAACCATGGGCGCTCTTTCGGTAACCGGGCGGGAGAAATATCAGAAAGCTTTTCAGCCGCTGCTGCCGGGTTTAGACTCAGTCCCTTTTGGCAATCTGGATGCGCTGGAAAGCAAATTAAAGGATAAAAACGCAGCAGCTTTTATTGTTGAACCAATACAGGGAGAAGGCGGTATTATTGTTCCACCTCCTGGTTATCTCTCCGGCGCGGGTGAGCTCTGTGCCAAATATGGCTCCCTTTTGATCGTTGATGAAATACAGACCGGCCTGGGACGTACCGGCGCAATGTTTGCCTGCCAGCACGACGGCGTAACCCCGGACATAATGTGCCTGGCCAAATCCCTTGGTGGCGGCATCATGCCTATCGGCGCCTATATAACCACAGACGAAATATGGAAAAAGGCATATGGCGGTATGGATAAAGCTTTGCTCCACACTTCAACTTTCGGGGGTAACACCTGGGCCGCAGCTGCGGCCATAGCCGCGCTGGAG
>JBAZQW010000013.1:0-17522 GCA_041645005.1 Desulfotomaculaceae bacterium
ATTTACGAAGAGAACCTGCCGGAACAGGCGCGGGAAAGCGGGGCATACTTGATGGAACACCTTTACAGGTTAAAAGAAAAATACACTCTAATTAAAGATGTCAGGGGTTGCGGACTGATGGCCGGGATTGAATTCAACCAGCCGGGAGGCGTGGCGTCAAAGATCTCTTTTGGCATGGCCAACAAGCTTTCTGAGGAGTATTTAGGCAGTATGATGGCAGTGGAGTTGCTGAACAAGCACCAAATAATCACGGCCTATACCCTGAACAATCCTAATGTGATCAGGCTGGAGCCCCCTTTAAATATAAGCAGGGAGCAAATTGACACTCTCGTGCAAGCCCTGGAGGATATATTTTCAACACATAAAAGTTTTCTTAGTGTAGCCGCTTCCGGGGTTAAGACAATATTAAAATCTATGATAAAGAAGTAACCGCGTCGGTTTCCACCGGCACAGGGCAAATCCGGTTACGGCCCATAGCCTTCGCCTTGTACATCTCCAAGTCAGCCTGGGCCAGGAGTTGATCAAGCAGTGAGCTCGGGTAAGCCTCGGATTTCCCGTCATATGTGGCGACTCCCAGGCTTATGGTTAGTTTTAAAAACCCGTAGGTGGTTTCAAAGGGCCATTTACTCGCGGTATCCCTGAGCCTTTCAGCAAGGGTCAGGGTCTCCTGGAGGGCTGTAAGAGGAGCGATAACTATAAATTCTTCCCCACCGTAACGGCCCAGCAAATCGGAGGTCCTTATGCTTGAAGATAATACTTGAACTATTTCTTTCAGCACCTCATCACCAACCTGGTGACCGTGCGTATCATTGACATTTTTAAAATAATCTATATCAATCATAATTATTGACAGGGGCAGGCCGTGCCTGATGGATATGGCCAGCTCCTGTTCAATTTCACGCATGATATAGCGCCTATTATAAACGCCGGTGAGCTGGTCGGTGATAGCTATCAATTCAAGGCGGGCGTTCGCCTCGGCCAGTTCCTCGTTTTGAGCGGCAATTTCCTGTTTCTGCGCTTCCAGCAAGGCTATCTGTTTGAGAAGAACCTCGCGCTGTTCCTTCAGCTTCAATGACATTCTATTGAAGCTAACAGCCAGGGTATTGATTTCACGGTTTGCACCCGGGTTTAAAGTCACCCCGTAGTTGCCCCTGGCAATCTCATCAGCGACTTCCGCCAGTACCTCCAATGGATAGGATATCTTCCGGGCGATCAGTATAACAACAGGCAGAAAAGCCATAACCACCAGAACAGCGGCAACAGCTATGGACCGGGCAGCAACGGCCGCTTCTGGCATTTCAATATCTAAATAATAGTAGCTAACGGTGATGGTGACAGCCACCAGCGCCAAAGCAAGAAGTAAAAAACCGGCCAGCAACGAATTTTTGATCTTTCCCCGCCAAAACAGATCAAATAACTTGTTCATAATAAATAATATATTTTGTATAAACTACAAAATTCCTTCTTAAAAATTTTCACACCAATAAATAAAATCCAATTTTTGGCCAATGCATTACCAGACCTGGAGCACTGCGCATTTCAAATAATATGTTTCGGGAGAAGCGAGCAGCATCGGGTGGTCTTTGGCCTGGCGCCTCAGTTCAATAAGGCGCAGTTGGCGGCCGGCATCCAGCGCCGCATCCTGGATCACTTCCAGGAAGCGGCTTTCGGCCAGGTGATATGAACAGGTGCAGGTAACCAGAAAACCTCCCGTCGACAGCAGCTTCATAGCTCTTAGGTTAATTTCCTTGTAGCCGCGGAGCGCCCCTTCAAGCGATTGCCTGGACTTGGTAAAAGCCGGGGGATCCAGGATGATTAAATCAAACTTCTCTCTTTTTTTCTCCAATGCCCGCAGTTCGTCAAAGGCGTTGCCTTCGTAAAACCGGCAAATCCCTGCAAAACCGTTTCTCCTGGCGTTCTTTTCGGCCAAAGCCAGCGCGGGAGAGGCGATATCTATACCGCAAACTTCCCTCGCTCCGAAATGTGCGGCATACATACTAAATGTCCCGGTATGGCAGAAACAATCGAGGACGCGGGCGTCCTGCGCCAAGCCTTTTAATGCGGTGCGGTTTTCCCTTTGGTCAAGAAAATACCCGGTTTTCTGCCCTCCCTCAAGATCTACCAGGAAGAACAAACCATTCTCTTTGATTTCTATAAGCGTGTCAAAAGGTCCCTTTAAAAATCCTGACTTGAGCGGGAGCCCTTCCAATACCCGGACGGCCGCGTCGTTCCTTTCATAAATGCCGGACGGTTCCAAAAGTTCCTCAAGTATTTCTACGATTAAATCCTTGTATTTATCTATACCCAGCGCCAATGTCTGGATCACCAGATAAGCTCCAAACTTGTC
Source organism: Desulfotomaculaceae bacterium (assembly GCA_041645005.1). Lineage (GTDB taxonomy): Bacteria > Bacillota > Desulfotomaculia > Desulfotomaculales > Pelotomaculaceae > Pelotomaculum_B. Next base: position 2,348 of record JBAZQW010000013.1, read on the forward strand.
CACAATCAGGGCCGGGATAAAGTCCGCTTCGGCAAAAATCAGTCTGCATGAGTCAGAATCCTGGACTACCCTCCGGCGGTAATCAAGAGCAGCCTTGATCCGCCTGACGAAAAAATCGCGATCTATTACTTCACTGCTGTCCCTGCTCAGGATCCGGACCAGGATTTGCGAGGCGGGGTTAATATAACCACGGCCCACAAATCTGCCTCGCGGGTCTACAACCTCCACAAGATCACCGGGTTGGAAATCCCCGCTGATTTCTGCCGCTTCTGTCCTGTAAACCCAGGGGTGACCGTGAACCGCCCTGTGCCGCATATTACCCGCCAGTTTTACAACTGCCATATATACACCTTCTTTAAGAATACAGAAGAACCCAAAGCAATGTAGGTTCGATTTCAATCGAACAAGGTGCGTTAGCGCCATCGGAACATCTCGTTCGGGGACATTCTCCAATCGGGGACATTCCTCGTCCATAAAGTAATACCCCAAATAGAGGTGTGTCCCCGTTACTTAGCCGGTGTGTCCCCTTTCCGCTGACGAATAAATTCGCACCTACATTTATAGGCAGCCCAGAACTTTGTTTTTTGGGTGGCAGTCCTCTACTGTCTACTGTCTACTGTCTACTGTCTACTGTCTTCTGTCTACTGTCTTCTGTCTTCTGTCTTCTGTCTTCTGTCTTCTGTCTTCTGTCTTCTGAATTCTTACCAGAATTATTTCTCTCCTACCAACCTGTCTGCGCATTTTTGCGCCTGCGCCATTACCTCTTTTTCATCCATGGTTAGAACCCGCCTGCCTTCCATGACGATTTCACCGTTGATGATAACAGTATCAACATCCGCAGACTGAGCGGCATAAACCAGATGGGCATAGAGGTCGTGCCTGGGATAAAGGTGGGGGCGGCGGAAATCCACCAGGATCAGGTCCGCCTTCAGGCCTGGTTTGATCAGGCCAACATCTTCCAGTCCCAAAGCCTGCGCCCCGCTTGCGGTGGCCATTCTCAGCGCGGCAAAAGAAGGCAGCGCCATCGAGTCACCTGTGGCCACTTTTTGAAGCAGGGCGGCGCTATGTGTTTCTTCCATCATGTCCAGGTTATTGTTGCTAGCGGCGCCGTCGGTGCCCAGGCCAACCACCACTCCGGCCTTAAGCAATTCTGTGACAGGCGAAATGCCGCTGGCAAGTTTCATATTGCTCTCCGGGCAGTGGGCAACTTTTACTTTTTTCCGTTTCAGGATTGCTATGTCATCCTGATTTAAATGTACACAGTGCGCCGCCAGTACCGGAACTTCGAAAACACCGCTGTCATCCAGGTACTGTACCGGTGTCAGGCCGTAGCTTTTCTTTATTTGATCAATTTCATCCCTGGTTTCCGCCACGTGAATGTGGATCCCCACATTATGATCGGTTGCCAGTTTTACTACCTTTTTCAGATATTCCGGCGGACAGGTGTAAGTGGCATGCGGCCCAAACATGGTCGTAATCCTGCCTCTGGCTTTTCCCTGCCATTCCTCTACAAACCTGACGCTTTCATCTATCGCTGTCTGGGCGTTTGGCGCCACACCAATCATGCCGCGCGAAAGGCAGGCTCTTATACCGCTCATTTCAACAGCGAGAGCGACCTGGTCCATTTCGAAATACATATCAGCAAAAGTGGTCGTGCCCGACTTGATCATTTCAAGGCAGCACAACAGCGTTCCCCAGTAAAAATCCTCCTGCCGCAGTTTCGCCTCCAGCGGCCATATTTTTTCATTAAGCCACTTCATCAGCGGCATATCGTCGGCGTAACTGCGCATCAAGGTCATGGCGGCATGGGTGTGGCAGTTGATAAAACCGGGCATGGCCACCATGCCCGACCCGTCCAGCAAACGGTCCGCCTTGAATTCTCCCGGAACCGAACCACGCGGGCCGACTGATATGATCTTGTCCCCGGAAATGGCGATTTCCCCATCCTCGAAAACAGCGTCGCGCCCCTCCATGGTCAGTACAGTTGCACCCTGAATTAATATGTTGCTCATAACAACCCTCCGAAATGTTTTACTGTTGCCAGTCGTTTAAATAAGATTGCTGATCTTTAGTCAGGCTGTCGATCTCTATCCCCAGAGATTTTAGTTTCAGGCCGGCTACCCGCTGGTCTATTATAGCCGGCACGCGATACAGCTTTTTGTCCATTACACCGGCGTTATCTTTGATATACCTGGCTGAGAGCGCCTGAATCCCGAAGGACATGTCCATTATTTCAGTGGGGTGCCCATCCCCCGCGGCCAGGTTCACCAACCGGCCCTCCGCCAGCAGGTAGATCCTGCGGCCGCCCGGCAGGTTATACTGCTCAATGTTTTGACGCGCCTGGCTTTGCGATTGAGCCAGCCCGGCCAGTTCCAACTTGTTAATTTCGACGTCAAAATGTCCGGCATTGGCCAAAACAGCTCTGTCCTTCATTCTGGTAAAGTGGCGCTTGCCAAGCACATCCCGGCAGCCAGTCACAGTAACAAATATGTCCCCGACTGCGGCGGCCTCCTCGCTGTTCAGCACCCGGTAACCATCCATACAGGCCTCGATGGCCCTGACCGGGTCGACTTCACAAACAATTACCCGCGCTCCCAGACCACTGGCGCGCATAGCGACACCCTTACCGCACCAGCCATAGCCCAGCACCACCACATCTTTACCCGCCACCACCAAATTGGTGGTGCGCATTATCGCTGACCAGGCGGATTCCCCGGTGCCGTAGCGGTTATCAAACAAAAACTTGCAGAAAGCGTCATTAACAGCCAGCATCGGGAATAACAGCTTACCGTCCCGATCCAGTGATTCCAGGCGCCGCACACCAGTGGTAGTCTCCTCACACCCACCGATTACTTCCGCCGCCTGCTCCCTGCGCACAGAGTGCAGCAAATTGACCAGGTCGCCGCCATCATCAATTATTATCTGCGGCCGGTTATCAAGCACATGCAGGAGGTGGTCCCTGTATTCCTGTGCGGTGGCGTTGTACCAGGCATAAACCTTCATCCCGGTGGCGGCCAGCGCGGCTGCGACGTCATCCTGAGTCGAAAGTGGGTTGGAGCCGGAAACGGCCACATCCGCCCCGCCGGCCCTGATTACCTCGGCCAGGTACGCCGTCTTAGCCTCCAGGTGGATAGAAAGCGCCACCCGTAGTCCTTCAAACGGGCGGTCCCGTTCAAATTCCTCCCTGATGGCGTTCAGCACCGTCATATGAGCGCGCACCCAGTCTATTTTCAGTCTCCCGGCCGGGGCCAGGCTAATATCCCTTACTACATAGTCGGGCATGATACTTGCCTCCAATATCAATTTATTTTTTGACAGGATTTACATGATTTCATATCTTATTTTAAAACTTGCAGCTTTGACATTCTAGTCAAATCAATTTTGATTTAACCTTTTTATTATTTTCATTAAACTGATAATCTTGTTAATCCTGTTAATCCTGTCCGATTATTATTTTAAGATTTTCCTTATAGGGCGGCCAGACAATCCCCCGTTCGGTAATAATCGCCGTAACCAGGTGGTTAGGCGTGACATCGAAAGCCGGGTTCCAAACCTGCACGCCTGCCGGGGCCACCGGGTATCCGCCCAGGTGAGTAACTTCGGTTTGGTCACGCTCCTCTATAGGTATTTCATTACCTGAGGCCAGGCCAAGGTCAATGGTGGAAAAGGGGGCGGCCACGTAAAAGGGGAGGCCGTGGGCCTTGGCCAAAACCGCTACACTGTAAGTGCCTATTTTGTTGGCGACATCACCGTTGGCAGTGATACGATCCGCGCCTACAATAACCAGATCAACCTTTCCTTTTGCCATTAGATAACCTGCCATGCTGTCAGTGATCAGAGTTACCGGAATCCCATCCTGAAGCATTTCCCACGCTGTAAGCCTCGCTCCCTGCAGAAGAGGCCTTGTTTCGTCCACAAAGACACTTATTTCTTTTCCGGCCTCGCTGGCGGACCTGATTACTCCCAATGCGGTACCATAGCCTGCTGTGGCCAGTGCACCCGCGTTACAGTGAGTCAGGATGCTCGCCTTTGGGGGAATCAACTCCTGCCCGTACTCTCCCATTTTGCGGTTGCCCGCCACGTCCTCATTATAAATGGCATGCGCTTCTTCAAGCAGCAACCTGCCAAGCGATGCGCGGTCAAGAAAAACCGCCGCGCGCAACTTGCCAAGCAACCGGTCCAACGCCCAACTCAGGTTCACTGCTGTGGGCCTGGTGGATTTAAGTTCACCGGCTGCCGCTTCTAAAATTTCGATTAACTCCTTCTGGGAACAGGCTGCCGTATTTTGTGCCGCCAGGACCAACCCGTAGGCGGCGGCGGTGCCAATAGCCGGAGCGCCACGTACCGCAAGTCTCTTAATGGCTGCTGCAACCTCCCGGTAGGCATGGCACTTGATAAAAGTTGTTTCCAGCGGCAGCCTGGTTTGATCAAGCAGTTCCAGGCAGTTTTCGTCAGGCAGCCAGCGCATAGTCTCCAGCATGATCTTCCCCTTATTATATTAAAAAATTTGACATCATTTACATGGTTTTAAGAATTACAGGATAAATGAGTTATCTTACATTGTACCGTTTAACGCAGCGTGGCACTCACAGGCGCGGTCCAGATCTATCCAGGCGATGGTTTGTATCAGCAGCTTTTTGATGTTTTCGCTGTTCTGGTTCATCATGTCCACCACTTCCATGTGGGTCAGGCTGGTAGGTGAAATACCTGCCGCGTAGTTTGTGGCAATGGCGATGGTAGCGTAACACATTTCAGCCTCCCTGGCCAACGGGGCCTCGGGCACACCTGTCATGCCAACCAGGTCGCCGCCCAGAAGACGGTACATCCTGATCTCAGCAGCGGTTTCAAACCTCGGTCCCTCACAACAAACGTAAACACCCGCCGGGTGTGAGATAAACCCAAGGCTCTGCGCGGCTCGTGACAGTATCTCCCTGAGACCGGAGCAATACGGGTTGGTCATGTCAGTATGGACCACTCCCGCGGCGCCGCCGTCATAGAAAGTATACTGCCGGGACTTGGTGAAGTCCAGAAACTGGTCGGTAAAAACCAAATGTCCGGGCTGCATAAATGGGTTGAGCGAGCCAACGGCTGCTGTCGCCAGAATATTTTTCACCCCGAGCCTTTTCAGCGCGTCTATGTTGGCACGGTAGTTTACCAGATGGGGCGGTATGGCATGCCCCTCCCCGTGGCGGTTCATAAATGCGACCAATTTGCCCCTGTGATTGCCTATCTTAAGTACAACATCCCCGTAAGGTGTCGCTATTGTTTCATCTCGTGTATTGGTCAGCATACTGGGGTCATATACACCGGTACCGCCTATCACCGCTATTTTTACTTCCAACCTCAAGGCCTCCTCATTTCCCTGTGTTTACAGGGCAGTCATTTCCAAATCAAACCTAATATTCGACTTATTTTGAACTCATTCCTCTAACGGTTAAAGAATTCATCCGGTTTTTTATTCCATCAGCCTGTCTTCATCGACCTTCTTAACCGCGAGGTTAACATTGATTTGGCATTTTGGGCAGTAAAAAAAGTGAATACAGTAATCTTCATCGTTGAACATGTATCCATCCTCATAAATATCCTGATCCAGGTAGGCGCTGTAGTTATCATAGAAATCCTGAAGCAAGCCTCTGTCAAGCATGGATGCGCCGCAGCCGGGGCATTTTTTTTCAACCGAGGCCAGGCTGTTGCATAAAAGGCATACCGGCATACACTTGCCACCTCTTTTTAATTCTACGGATTTTAACTGGAAATAGCAAAAACCGGGTGGTTTTAACGGAGAGTTTGCTACTGCTGACCGGATAAGAATCTAAACCAGGCGTACACTAAAAGGCCTATTAAAACTGTTATTAAAGAAAACACAAGAAGGCTCAAAGCCTACAGCCTCCCATCCCCCTGCGGCCAGCTCTGTTCAGCCCGAGAGAGTCAACCAGCCAGGCATAGCTGGTAATAGCCAGAAAGTTAATTGCCGTACTGGCCGCCTGGTTCCAATTGAGATACTCCAGGACCCCCACTTTTAAAAAAAGGGACTCCAGCCAGCAAAACAGGGCGGTAGTTACCAGGATATCAAGAGCCTGCAGCCAGCGGGATGACGGCAGGGTCTGGGCGAACAAAACGCCTACCACAAAGACAACCCCGAAAGTAAAAAAAACTGATGAATTCAAAAATTTTACCAGATAAATAACACGGTACAGGTGCATATTTATCGCACCGCTGTCCACCAGCAACTGGAGGGCGACAACAGACAGTCCGCCCCACAAGGTGTATTTTAGTCGGGTCCAGTCCACCAGCAAGAAGAAAATAATCCAAGCTACAACAGCGCTGATAAGCCAGGCATATTCAGGCAAGTTTATACCTTCCTCTCAGAAAAACAAATATATAAAACTTCTGTGATCGGAAAAGATATTTTTTTAAATAATGTATCCCGGGCCGTTGAAAAATATAAGAAAGAAAAATTCTACCGGGCATATGGGATCAACAAAACACCGGGTTTACGGGAATGGTGTGATTTGTTGGTTGCAGTTTTTGGCGCCAGGCCGGGCGGCCTGGTCTGTGTCCTTGAAATTTGACCTGTGGAGGATTCACTGACAGCTTTCCCGGACTTGGCCTGGTGAGCTGATGCTCAGTGATTTTATAGCGGGCCGGACAATTGCCCGGTAAGTTGACTTCATTAATCATAGGAAAATTATTTGTCCGGATGAGTGCGGGCCTGTAGGGTTGGGACGTGGGGAAAATAGCCTTAAGGCGTAGGGGATTGTCGTAAGCTATAAGGCGTAAAAAATAAGGACATGGGAAATGGGACTTGAGACGTGTGAAATGAGACGTAAGAATGAAAGATGGACTTCAGGGGTGAACTTGAGAGGAATACCTGAATCCCACGTCCCACGACCCATATCTCACGACCAAAACGGCCAGGTAAGCCATGCCTGAAGCACTGTTATTCGTCAAAAAGAGCGTCCGCAAAATCTCCCGGTGAAAAAGGTCTGAGGTCTTCCAGACTCTCTCCTATGCCGATTAATTTAACAGGAATATCGAGGGCTCTTTTTACCGCAATAACTACTCCCCCCTTGGAACTTCCGTCCAGCTTGGTCAAAGCTATACCTGTTATGCCGACGGCTTCTCCAAACAGCCTGGCCTGATTGACCGCATTCTGACCGGTAGTGGCGTCTAAGATTAGAAGCACCTCGTGGGGCGCGCCGGTCATTTCGCGGGCCAGCACCCTGCTGATTTTTTTCAATTCTTCCATAAGGTTGGCTTTTGTGTGCAGCCTGCCGGCTGTGTCAATAATCAGCAGATCAGCCCGGCGCGCTTTCGCCGCCTGCAGGGAATCAAAAGCCACCGCTGCGGGATCGGCCCCCTCCCGGTGTTTGATTATTTCAACCCCGACACGTTCAGCCCATATTTCCAACTGGTCGATAGCCGCGGCCCGAAAGGTATCGGCCGCGCCCAGAAGCACTTTAGCCCCCTGGGACTTGTAAAAGTGCGCCAATTTGCCGATAGTGGTAGTCTTTCCCACACCGTTTACACCCACTACCATTACCACCGTGGGAGTTTCATCTGTAATGTTTAAAGGAACTGGTTCGGCGCCGAGCATATCTCTAATGTGTTCTTTTAAGATGGCTTTAAGCTCGCCGGCATCATCCACATGTCTTTCTTTAACTGTGCGGCGAGTTTTCTCAACCAACTCCATGGCAGTGTTTACTCCCACATCAGCCTGTATAAGAATTTCTTCCAGCTCTTCGTATAGATCTTCATCTATGGCTTTGCGCCGGTGGACAAGGTTGTCAATCTTCTCTACAAAACCCTGCCGGGTTTTGGTGAGGCTTTCTTTTAGACGCCCGAAAAACCCCGGCTTTTCCACCGCTGCTTCTTGTTTTGGTTCGTCAGCGGCGGCAGCCTGCTGCGACCCACCGCTAATGCTTTCTTTTAAACGGCTGAATAAACCCATATTACTGATAAAACCTCCCGCGAAATATGTCGTAAGCTTAGTCGTAAGGCGTAAGATACAAGTAAATAATCACAAATCTATAAAATAACGACCTAAATACTCACGGCTTACGGCCTACGACTAAACTTGAAGGTGCGAATTCATTCGCACAGCATTGTCCGGATAAATCCGGACCTACAAAAATCTAACGTCCGACGACCAAATTTGTAGGTTCGAATTTATTCGAACATCAAAACTTTAATGGTTGACATGTAATATATCGGCTGTAGGGAATGAAACCCGAGCCAATTCCGGGCCTTTCTATTTGACATGGGAGGAATGCAGGATATACCCACGTCTCACGTCCCATTTCCCATTTCTCACGTCTCACGTCTCAATTCCAGCAGTGCCGACTTGGCGGCCTGCTGTTCCGCTTCTTTTTTAGAGCGACCGGACCCGCTGCCAACCAAATCACCTTTATAAATCACGCCTGCCGTAAATATTTTATGATGATCCGGCCCTTCTTCCCTCAGGATCATATATTGGACCTGTTCACTACCGCGCTGCTGTACATACTCCTGTAATTCAGTCTTGTAATCCCTGTCCAGCCGCCCTTCCAAGACATCATTAATCACTGGCTTGAGAAACTGTATGGCCAGTTTACTGGCCTTTTCAAGTCCCTGGTCCAGATAGACGGCGCCCAACAGTGCTTCGAAGGCGTCAGCCAAAATTGAAGGACGTTCCCTGCCACCGGAGCGCTCCTCCCCTTTCCCCATGTTCAAACAATAGCCAAGCTCCAGTTCTCTTGCCATTCTGGCCAGGGAAGGTTCGCATACCAGCGCCGCGCGCATTTTGGTCAGTTCCCCCTCGTCACGGTAGGGATGATTGCGATAAAGGTAATCGCTGACCGCCAAACCCAATACAGCATCACCCAGAAACTCAAGGCGCTGATTGTTTTCAGAATTGTTCTGTCGGCTTTCATAGGTAAATGAGCTGTGTGTTAAGGCTTGCGTCAACAGGTCCAAATCGCACCAGTACAAACCAAGTCTCTTTTTCAGACTGTCCAAATGCTCTTTAGTTTTAACCACCGGTATCACCACTATAAGGTTTTATTTAATGGACAAATAAAATTATTATTGCGCTTAGGGCTGGTACCTTTTAAAAACCAGCGTGGCGTTATGCCCACCAAAGCCAAAAGAATTTGAAAGGGCGACATTCACATCAGCTACCCTGGCGGTGTTGGGGACAATGTCCAGGTCACAATCCGGATCCGGCAGTTCGTAGTTGATGGTGGGTGGAATAACCCCGTTGACGATGGCTAAAATACATACCATCGCTTCCAGGCCGCCTGATGCTCCCAGGAGGTGCCCGGTCATGGATTTTGTCGAGCTTATCGCCAGTTTGTAAGCGTGCTGCCCAAATATTTTCTTGATCGCCAGGGTCTCGGCTTTATCTCCCAGTGGTGTGGCGGTAGCGTGGGCGTTGATATAATCTACCGCAGACGGCTCAAGACCGGCGTCAAACAAGGCTTCCTTCATTGAATTGGCCGCGCCGTGTCCTGTCGGGTCGGGCGCTGTCATGTGGTAAGCGTCACAAGTGCTGCCGTACCCGACTATCTCGGCATAAATCCTGGCGTTTCTGTTCAGGGCATGCTCCAGGGTTTCCAGAACAAGTATGGCGGCCCCTTCGCCTATCACAAAACCATCCCGTTCGGCGTCAAAAGGCCGACTGGCCTTCTCCGGTTCCTCGTTACGGGTGGACATGGCCTTCATGGAAATGAATCCGGCCATGGCCAGAGGTGTTATCGCCGCTTCACTGCCCCCGCTGATCATCACATCCACCCGGCCGCACTGCAGCATTTTAAAGGCGTCCCCAATGGCATTGCTGCCGGAAGCGCAGGCGGAAACACTGGTTATGTTCGGCCCCCTCAGACAATTGCTTATAGCGACCTGCCCGGCGCCCATATTGGCAATCATCATGGGCACAAAAAGAGGACTGACCCGCCCGGGTCCTTTTTCAGCGAGGACTCTGGCCTGTTCTTCAAGGGTCTCGATACCACCGACACCGGATCCCAGGATCACACCGATCCTGTCCTTGTTTTCCAACTCCAAATTAAGCCCGGCGTCACGCAAAGCCATACCGGATGCTGCCACTGCAAACTGGGTGAAACGGTCCATGCGCCGGGCCTCTTTTTTATCCATATAAAGGGTAGGCTCAAAGTCCGTCACTTCCCCCGCTATTTTAGTTCTGAAACGGGTCGGATCAAACCTGGTTACCGGTCCGATCCCGGAAACCCCCGCTATTAAAGAAGACCAGAACTTTTCCAGGCCCGTACCAACCGGGGATACAATTCCCAGGCCGGTAATTACAACCCTTCTTAGCAAAAACAATTCCTCCTCTTCAAAAAAGTCCCGTGGTTTCCACCCGGGACTCGCACCTTAAATAAAAATTTACTGATGCTCCTGGATATATTTTGCCGCCTCGCCTACTGTCCGTATTTTTTCAGCGTCTTCGTCAGGTATTTCCAGGTCGAACTCTTCTTCCAAAGCCATTACCAGTTCAACAATATCTAAAGAGTCGGCCCCCAGGTCATCGACAAAGGATGACTCCATTTTTACGTCCTCTTCCTCAACCCCCAGCTGCTCAACAATAATTGACTTAACCTTATCAATAATTGCCATGTCAAAAATCACCCCCTTCCGGTACTTTAAAAATCAAACTTTTTAGACACCCGCCATCCCACCGTCCACCGCAATGGTCTGTCCGGTAATATACCCGGCGGCGTCCGAGGCCAGAAAGGCAACCAGTTCAGCTACCTCTTCCGGTCCGCCAAACCTTTTGAGTGGAATCTGCGACAGCATTGTTTCCTTAACATTTTCCGGCAGCCCGGCTGTCATCTCTGTTGAAATGAACCCAGGCGCTACGGCGTTCACAGTTATATTGCGCGAACCAAGTTCCCTGGCCAAAGCCTTGGTAAAACCGATTAAACCTGCTTTAGCCGCACAGTAGTTGGCCTGGCCGCTGTTGCCAATCAAGCCTACCACCGAGCTGATGTTAATAATTCTTCCGTAGCGGTTTTTTAACATGCCCCGGGCGACTGCCCTGGTGCAGTTAAAGGCTCCCTTAAGGCTTACACCCAACACCTTATCCCAGTCTTCGTCTTTCATATGAAAAATCAGACTGTCCCTGGTGACGCCCGCATTATTCACCAAAATATCAACCCGGCCAAACTCAGCAACAGCGGCTTTTGCCAGAGCGTTGGCCTCGTCAGGTTCCGCTACATTGGCCTGAAAGGTCAGCACTCTGCCGCCCGCATCTATGATTTCTTGCGCTGTCTGGGCCGCCGCGCCGGTATTGCTGGCGAAATTTAAAACCACCCCCGCCCCTTTTTGGGCCAGGGCTTTGGCTATGGCCCGGCCTATACCGCGGGAAGCCCCCGTAACGATGGCAATTCTACCGTTCAAAACCATTTTAGCTAACCTCCCTGGTTAACGCAAGGACTTTTTCCAAAGTTGCTCTATCTTCAACATTACTTATTAATACTTCACGGCTGATTTTTTTAATCAGGCCGCCCAACACCTTGCCGGGACCAACTTCGATAAAAATTTCACTGCCCAGTGAAAGCAACCGCAAAATAGTTTCTTCCCAGCGCACGGGACTGTATACCTGCCTGATCAGTGAATCTTTTACCTCCCCGCCCGTAAGGACCAGGTCAGCGCTGACATTTGCCACCACAGGAATCTTTGGATCTCCGATGACAACATGATCTAAATCCCCGGCCAGTCTATCCCCGGCGGGGATCATCAGGCTGGAATGAAAGGGGGCGCTTACCGGCAACGGTACGAAGCGCCTGGCGCCGGCTTCTTTGAGCAGCGGTTCAACAGCTTTAAGCCCCGCCATATCCCCCGCCACAACCACCTGCCCAGGGCAGTTCAAGTTAACGGCCTCAATAACGCCAAGCTCTGACGCCTTCCGGCACACTTCCACCACCGCTCCGCTGGCAAGTCCCATAACCGCCGCCATGCCGCCTTCACCTAAAGGCACAGCTTCCTGCATATACTGTCCCCGTTTCCGGACCAGGCGGACAGCGTCCTCAAATTCCAGTGAGCCGGCGGCTACCAGGGCGGAGTATTCCCCCAAGCTGTGACCGGCCAGCGCGAAAGGCACGGGGCCGCCCACACTCCTCAACACTTCGAGGCAGGCCAGGCTGGTTGTCAATACAGCAGGCTGAGTGTTCGCGGTTAAATTCAGCTCTTCTTCGGGACCTTCAAAGCACAGGGTTGACAGTGAGAAACCCAGGGCCTCATCCGCTCTCTTGAAAATCGCCGCCGCCTCAGGGAAGTCCTGGCAGAGCTCTTTGCCCATGCCCACATACTGGGAGGCCTGACCTGGAAAAACAAAGGCTGTTTTTATTTTGTCTTCACCACCTGTTGATTCAAGCGATCTAATACCACGCCGGCACTTTCCACCACATCCATGATTATATCACGGGCAGACAGTACCTGGTTGACCATGGCGCAAATTTGACCGGCCATAACCGTGCCAAATTCGATGTCTCCTTCCACCATAGCCAGCCTGAGACTGCCGGACCCCAGCTTATCCAGCTCTTCCGGCGGTGTGTTGCTTTTCTCCATTTCTTCGAACTTCCTGGTTAACTTATTGCGCAGGGCGCGTACCGGGTGCCCGGTAGACACGCCTGAAAGCGTGGTAGCCCGGTCCTTTGATTTTATCACAAGTTCCTTGACTCTGGGATGAATGGTACACTCACTGGCGCACATAAAACGCGTGCCCATCTGCACGCCAACCGCCCCCAAAGCGAGGGCCGCCACCAGTCCCCTGCCGTCAAAAATACCACCGGCCGCTATAACCGGAATATCAACAGCGTCCACCACCTGCGGCACCAGGGCCATGGTTGTCAGTTCGCCAACATGGCCGCCTGATTCCATTCCCTCAGCAATCAGCGCATCCACTTTGGCGCGGGTCAGTCTTTTGGCCAGAGCCACCGAGGAAACAACAGGAATAACCTTTGTCCCCACTTCCCGCAGCGAGGGCACATATTTGCCGGGATTGCCGGCCCCTGTGGTTACCACCGCCACAGGCTCTTCTCTTAAAACTGCCATAAGTTCTTCCACAAATGGGGATAGAAGCATTACATTAACGCCAAATGGCTTTTTGGTAAGAGCTCTGGCCTGTTGAAGCTGAGCTCTCAGCCATTCCGGTGTGGCCGTACCGGAGCCTATCACACCCAGACCGCCCGCTTCTGAAACGGCCGCGGCCAGTTCCGCAGTGGAAACCCAGGCCATACCGCCCTGAATTATCGGGTATTCTATATCGAGTAATTCACATAACGATGTCCGGATCATTACCTCTCCCCCCATATCTATACACATAATTCTATATGTTTACTGCCACTTGATGACCGCGGCCCCATAGGTTAAACCTGCCCCAAATCCCACCATTAGCACATGGTTGCCTTTTTTGATCCGGCCGCTATGCACAGCTTCTTCCAGGGCAATGGGAATTGAGGCCGTTGAGGTGTTGCCGTAACGATCCACATTAACCAGCACTTTTTCAGGTGGCAAACCCAGCCTTTTAGCGGCGGCGTCAATAATTCTCACATTAGCCTGATGCGGTACGAAAAAGTCTATATCTGATGTTTCCAAACCGGCGGCGCCAAGAACTTCTTTGGCCGCTTTGGCGGTTATCCTGACTGCAAATTTAAACACATCCCGGCCTTTCATCTGAAGACAGTGCAGTTTTTCTTCCACGGTCCGGCAGGTAGCGGGCATCCTTGATCCACCGGCAGGCTGTGTTAAAATCGAGCTACTGGAGCCATCCGCCCACAGTTTAAAGGAAAGGATGCCGCTGCCTTCGGGCGCGGGCCTCAAGACAACCGCACCGGCGCCGTCGCCAAAAAGAACACATGTTCTGCGGTCCTGCCAGTTAATAACTTTAGATAAATTTTCAGATCCAATAACTAGAACTGTTTTACAGGAACCGGCTGCAATAAACTGGCTGCCAACCGACATGGCGTAGACAAAACCGGTACAACCGGCGGCCAGGTCGAAGGCGCCGGCCTTTTTCGCGCCAATCATGTCCTGTACCAGGCAGGCAGTTGCGGGGAAAAGCATGTCAGGTGTATTGGTGGCCACGATAATCAGGTCCACCTCTTCAGCAGGCACTCCCGCGTCAGCCAGAGCCTTCAGACCTGCGGCGGCAGCCATATCGGATGTCGCCTGCTCCGGGGAGGAAATACGCCTTTCCCTGATCCCGGACCGGGCCAGGATCCACTCGTTACTCGTATCAACAATCTTTTCAAGATCAGCATTGGTAAGAACCCGGTCGGGCAGATAAGCTCCGACACCGGTAATCCCCACGTTAATCAATTCCTTCGGCAAGATTTCCACAAACCCCCTTGGTTATTAAACTTTCTATATTAAGACTGATTGCGTCGACCAGCCGGTTATCCACCGACTCTCTGGCAACTCTGATGGCGTTTTTTACCGCTTTGGCCCTGGAACTGCCATGGCATATCACCGACACTCCGTTAACACCCAGCAAGGGAGCGCCCCCATACTCAGCGTAATCCAAACGCTTTTGCAAACATTTTAAAGCAGGCCCGGCCATCAGTGTACCCATTTTAGCCAGTAAGCTTTTAGCAATCTCCTCTTTCATCATTTTCAAAAGCATCCTGGCCATGCCTTCCCCGGCTTTAAGCACAACATTCCCTGCAAAACCGTCGCATACAACCACATCCGCGGTTCCTTCGAAAATATCCCTTCCCTCAACATTACCAATAAAATTGATCCCCGCGCCTTTAAGGAGTGGAAAAGCGGCCAGGGTAGTTTCATTCCCTTTAGTATCTTCCTCACCGTTGCTTAAAAGTCCGACCCGTGGGCTGGCATTACCAAGAATCTTTTTAGCGTACTGGTAGCCCATGATCCCGAACTGAAGCAGGTGCTGGGGCTTGCAGTCAACATTGGCGCCGGCGTCTAAAAGAACCGTATAACCCTTCTCGTTGGGCAGTACACCGGCAATAGCGGGACGGTCAATACCTTTAATCCTGCCCATGTTCAGCAATGCCGAGGCCATAGCGGCGCCGGTGCTGCCTGCCGATACCACAGCGTCAGCCTCCCCCTCTTTAACCAGCCTGGTAGCCCTGACAATTGAGGAGTTCCTTTTGCGGCGCACGGCGACAGCCGGGTGTTCGCCCATACTGATTACCTCGGTGGCGTGAACCACAGT
>JBAZQW010000197.1:0-4461 GCA_041645005.1 Desulfotomaculaceae bacterium
AAACCGAAACGGCAACCGGGCTGAGCGGTATCAACTCTACAAAGCGGTTAGTCCTATTAAACTCGTATTGTCCCAGGGACAGCTCGAGTTTCAGATTGATAGGTGTGCTCTCGCCCGCCAGGATCTCGACCGTGGCGTTAAGACAGCCTTCCCCAACAGAGAGGACTATTTCCTTGACGACCTTGTTTTCCGCCAGCGTTTCCTTAATAAACTTGTTGATAAACTCCTGATGAACGGTAATGTTGCCTCCCAGCAGGCTCTTGATATTATCCAGTAAGTTCATCTGGTTATACACCCCCACCTGTTATATATTAACGGTTTGTAGCTGTTACCACTCTTTATATTTTTCCGTGCGCTTATCCGCGAAATCTCTTTTTAAAGTGCGAGTCAGATAGATGATGCGGCATACGTTTTCCAGGCTGGAAGTCCACTGGTAGGCCTCCTCTAGCATCTGTCCCACCGCAAAGCTGCCGTGTCCGCGGACCATCACGATTTTGAACTCCTGCAACAGGCCGGGCAGCTTTTCTTCTAGCTCGGCTGAACCGATCGTGCGCTCCGCGCTTAAAACCGGGATCTTATGCAGCAAGTAGGCGCCCTCGGAATCTATGGGGATGATCTCATCTTCCAGCAAGGAAAGGCTGATGGCGTGAACCGGGTGGGCGTGAACTACGGCCAGCGCGGAAGTTCCCTGGTAAATGGCCCGGTGCACCCCTATTTCCGTGGAAGCCAAAATAATATTGCCGTCGTTGCTGGCCAGCCCCGTTTCAATCAGGTCCCTTTCCCCCAGGTGGCCTAACATGGAGCCCCTTCTGGTTATGATGATCCGGTCGCCGTAGCGCACACTCAGGTTCCCGCTGTGTGAGCTGTTCAACCCTGCCAGGAAGAGGTCCCGCCCTATCCGCTGAAAATCTTTTAACACGAAAACCCCTCCAGTCCCAATTCTTTTATTTTTGCAGCTGAGGGAACACCGTATTCATCCCACGATCTAAATCGGTAGTATTCAGTGAGCATCTGCGCCAGCTCAACTTTCCTGCCGCTGGAGGGGCCTTCCCGGATTGGTTCTTCCAGCAGCCTGGGCGGCAGGGTGTCAAAGGAGAAATCCAAACCGGAACGCAGGTTATAGAGGCGCTCCAAGTTCCAGATCCGCTCGCCGGTCCGGTGCAGGTCCTGTGGGTGGTAATCGACACCGGTTACAGCAGATAGTATCCTGGCAAAGTATTCTTCAGTAACCGCCAGGTTGATAAAGCGGCAGACAATAAGGCTGTCGATCGCGGCGCTGATATTCTGCTGGGTGATGGTGAGCCCCGCCTTGCCGCCAGTACTGAAGCGGTCGACCATTTTGGGCACTCCGAGTGCTTCCGGCCCTACCATATAAGCGCGCAGGTGGCAGCCGCCCCTGTTGGAGGTGGCCAACCCCAGTCCCATCCCCTGCAGTCCGCGCGGGTCATATGCCGGCAGTTCCAGGCCCTTGACCTGCATGGCATACCCAGATGCCCCGCATTTGCCGGCCAGACTGCGCGATCCCTCCGCCAGCAGGTCGCCGGCGTCCTCCCGGTAAGCGATCTGTTTGATCGCTTGGAGCAAACCTGGCGCGTCGCCAAATTTCAGGCCGGTATCCAGGAGTCCCTTTTCCTGCAACTCCATGGCGCAGCCGATAGTCACACCGGTGGTGATGGTGTCCAGGCCCAGGCGGTTGCACATGTGATTGGCCTCGACAATAGTCTCCAGATCGCCTATGCCGCACTCCGGCCCGAGAGCCCAGATGGATTCGTATTCCGGTCCTTTGAAAACGCCGTTTCTTGTTTTAACCAGCCTGGCGCACTGGACCGGGCAGTGGTAACAGCCCCTGCGGCCTGTGGTGATAGTCCTGGCGATGGCTTCGCCGGAAATTTTGCCGGCTCCGGGGAATACAGAGTCCTGAAAGTTGCGGGCTGGAAAAACTCCCAGTTCATTAAACAGGTTAACCAGGACAGGCGTGCCGAATTCCGGCAGCCCCTGGGAAGTGATCGGGTTGGCCCTGATCCATTTATCAGCCTCGTAAATAAAAAAGTCAAGTTTCTCCTGATTTGCTATGGCAACTTTTTGGGAACCCCGGACTGCTATGGCTTTAAGCTTCTTTTTCCCCATAACCGCCCCCAGCCCGCCCCGGCCCAGGGCCCGGCTGTTGTCGTTCATGATCGAGGCAAATTTAACCAGGTTTTCACCGGCGGGACCGATACAGGAGACGCTTATGTCACCGCCAAATTTATCTTTAAGCTTTTTGTTGGTATCTAGTGTGTCGGAGTGCCAGACATCGCCCGCCTCATGGAGTTCAGCCCGGCCGTCGAAAATGGTCAGGTAAACCGGGGCAGTGGCTTCTCCTTCAATAATAAGGGCGTCATAACCGCTTCTTTTTAGCCTTACGCCCCAGGTGCCGCCGGCGTTGGAATCAAATATAGTGCCTGTCAGGGGTGATTTGGCCGACGCGCTGAACCGCCCGGCGCCGGGTACGCCGGTCCCGGTTAGTGGGCCCGGAGCGAAAACGAGCTTGTTATCTTTGCCAAGCGGGTCGCAGCCGGCCGGCACCTCCCTGGCGACAATCCAGGCGCCCAGGCCGCGTCCTCCGATCCAGTCCGTCAGGTCCTTTTGGGCTAAAGATTCTTTTGTTATCGTGCCCGAACTCAAATTCACACGGAGCGCCTGGCCGGTCCAACCGAACAAACCCATGTATAATGCCTCCTGACATTGCTTTGTTTAGAATAGTTCTTTATCTGCGATAACATCCCCTTTTTGCGGGGCAGGCATTTTGAGTATATTTTTTCCGGCCGGTCGCATACTAACACGAAATTAAAATGGTGGGGGGACAACACTTGAAAAAGCTTCGCGTAGGCGTAATCGGTGCCGGTATGGCTTTTGAAAAACTTCACTATCCGGCTTACCAGGAACTTTCCGACAAATACGAAATTGCGGCGCTGTGTGATGTTGACAGGTTCAAGGCGGATTCCTGGGCGAATAGGCTTGGGCTTGGCCCCCAGGATGTTTATACTGATTTTAGGGAACTGGCCCGGAGAAGAGATATAGATCTTTTTGATATCATGGTGCCCATTGAGAAAAATTACGAAGTTACCGATACAGTTGCCGCCATTGCCAGGAAACCGATTATCTGTGAAAAACCACTTGCTCCTAACCTGCGGCAGGCCAGGGCGCACGCTGAACTGCCCCGGAAATACGGAATACCTGTGATGATAGCGGAAAATTACCGCTATAACGAAGAAGTTGACATGATCAGGGATTTGGTCAGGACCAAAAGAGTTGGAGATATCTTATACTTTATTCAGAACCGGGTTGTGAATTTCCCGGAGGACATGCTTAAAGATAAATTCCCTGCCAGGGAGTGGCGGCAGTATCCGGAGTTTGTGGGGGGCGCGCTCCTGGACACGGGAGTGCATGATCTGTCCGCCTTGAGGCATATTTTCGGGTCGGTGGAAAAAATACAAGCTTTTGGCCGGGAACAGGATCTGGACTTTGCCCCCTTTTCAGTGGTTGCTGTTAATATTTTATTTAAGAGCGGTGTCATCGGCACATTTTCATTTTTCTCCGCCGGTAAAGAAATGCAGCGCCCGTTGATCGGTCTGCGCATCTTTGGCAGCGGGGGGATGATTTACCTTGAAGAGAGGGACTGTGGTTATATCAACGTGACGCACAACGACGGGGCTCATGAACTGCTTCACTACCGGCCGCAGCGCGGCTATTACAATGAACTGCTTAATTTTTACAACGCTGCCATGGGCAAGGAGCCGATTTCCGTAACACCTGAAATGGAGTTTGGTGACGCTAAAATGGTTTTTGATATCTTGAAGTCTGTTGATGAAGAAAAAATTGTGGAAGTAGACCGCGGCTATGATTACATTCCCATTTACCAGGCCGGCAGGGCAACCGACAGACAACCTGACCCTTACCTGATGTAGCCCCCCTCACAGGGGGTTTTTATATTTTATGTGTATTGACAGGCAGGAAAGAGCATCTCTTCGTATAAACATATACTAAGAACCATTAACCCAATCAGATCACTTTATTGACTCCATTTGATCGGGGTGTTATTAGATGTCCAGGTTAAAGCCGATCGGGTTTTTCGATTCAGGGGTAGGCGGCCTTTCCGTGATGAAAGAGGTGTGCCGCTTGCTTCCGGCTGAAAACCTGCTTTATTTTGCGGACTCAGCCTATTGTCCTTACGGGGCCAAACCACTGGAAGTTATCCGGAACAGGGTTTTTTCAATCTGTGATTTTCTCATTGCCAGGGGCGCCAAATTATTAGTTTTAGCCTGTAACACCGCTTCGGTTGCGGCGCTTGACGCTGTGCGGGAGCGTTTCAGTATTCCGGTCGTCGGGACCGAGCCGGCGGTAAAACCGGCGGCGGCGGCCACCCAAAACGGCCGGATTGGCGTTCTGGCCACCCAGGTTACCCTGGCCGGGGACAGGTTT
>JBAZQW010000198.1:0-4453 GCA_041645005.1 Desulfotomaculaceae bacterium
AAAAAACTATGATCCTGGTGCCCGGCACATCTTTAAATCCCTCCAAAGCCGCCTTGCCGGTATCACCGGAGGTCGCCACGAGAATCACAATGGTGGACTTTTCCCCTGTTTTTGCCGCCGCCCTGGTCAACAGGTGGGGCAGGATTTGCAGGGCCATATCTTTAAAGGCGCAGGTGGGGCCGTGCCATAATTCCAGCACGTACAGGGAATCGTTCAACTTGCGCACCGGCGCTGTTTCCGGTGAGTCGAACTTTTCAGCATTGTAGGCCAGTTTCACACACGCCTCGATCTCTTCCCTGGTATAATCGCTAAGGTATCCTTCTAAGAGTAAAATCGCTCTGTCCTGATAACTCAGGCTAGCCATTTCAATAAGCTGCTCTTCAGTAAAGACCACGTTCTGGCCGGGCACGAACAACCCTCCGTCCGGCGCTATGCCCAGCTTGATGGCCTCCGCCGATGAAACTCGCCCATATTGTCCCCTGGTGCTTTCATAGAGCATATGGCGCAACCTCCCGGTATAATTTTAATGACATTAACATTAAACAATATAAACTCCCGGTAGTAAAGTACAAAAAACCTCAGGGAGGGTTGGATTCTATTCACTTCTTCCAGCATCTTTTTCCGAGCGGCGTCGAAAACCCGGTCAGAGGTAAGATTTTCCTGTAAATTGGACAAAATAATCATAAAAGGTAGTGGAGGATGTAATAAGAGTGAATAGTTTTAAAGTGCGAAGTCGGGTTGCTTTCAAAGGCCGGAGTTTCCGGCTGAGTTTTAGGCGCTGGCGGGAACGGCAGGGCAGGGGAGTTGTCGTGCGTTACTTTTTGCAGAAACCAAAGGAGGACACCAGGACCATTCTGGGCAGAACTGTAGACATCGTTGGAGGGCTGCTCTGCGTATGGCTGGCAAGCTTTATCTTTCTGGTAAACCTGACCGGTAAGCCTGCCGCGGCACTGGCGCTGTCACTTCCTGTTTTGGCCGCTTCCGCCGTTTTGCTTAAGAAGATATCAGCACTCAGGGAAAAGAGGCGTAAATATCAGCGAAACCTCTGGCTGGCCGGCCAAAAGTTCATGGAAGATATTCTGAAGATGAACCCGCAGAAAGACTTTCTGCCCTACGTGAGAGACATTCTGGCCGGACTACCGGGCTTCCAGTCGGTTAATTTGAAGACTGGCGGGAAAACAGGGGACCAGGGTGATTACCAGGGGATTGACCTGGAGGCTGTCTATAAGGGGACGCCTCTGGCTGTTCACTGTAGGCGGCAGGAAGGGGGCAGCAGAGTTGCTCCGGAGGATATCCGGGCCTTTGCCGGCGCCCTGCAGCTCGGTGGGTATAAAAACGGCCTGTTTGTTACCACCGGGGAATTTGGAGCGGGTGTTTTGCCGGTAATCAGGGAGTTTGCCCGCAGGGGTATAAACATCAAACCGGTAGACAGGTACAGGTTGATGGATCTGGCCCGGCAGGCTGGTTCCGCCGCCTTTCTGGGCAACCCGGCCCTGTCCGGCACGCCGCTTGCCACCGCGGGCAAAAAGCTGAGGGCAGTCCTGGAAACCATAATCACAACCCTGCTGGAATCAGCTTTCAGCTCCAGAAAAAAAGCAAAAAGTTATTTTTTATACGGACTCCTGCTGTACGGGGGATATACCCTGTTAAAAGACTCTACCGGGCTCAGCCTGGTTTACCTGTTTTTTGCCGCGCTTAATTTTTTAATGGCCGCGGGCAGCATCTATTTTGGTAAATCATTAGAGGAAATCGATCCATTGGAGGGACTTGATCCGTAAGGGAAGCACGGGGACGGTTCTTTTGCTTCCCCTTTCACCAGGCTGAAGGGGTCTTTTCATCTACGCCGGTAAAGGTATAGCCTTTAGCCTGTAAAAATTCAATAATCTCCGGCAGCGCGGCAACATCACTCTCGCGGCTTTTGATATAATTCTGGACAGCCGCGCCCGGGTTTTCCACGCTTAAATTAATCTCGGTTCCATCGTGCATCAGGATAATCGGCGCCTTATCCATTTTTTCCATTTGGGTAACGCCGTTTTTCACATTATCAATGATTTGCTCCGGACTGACCCCCTTGGGGTCAGTGTCGGCGGCTGTAACGTTCCACTCCAGTGACTTATAGCCGTGCCGGCCCAAATATTCATAATAAGTTTTATCTAATTTAGAAGGACCGCCGGGAGCGCGATAAATCTTTACAACATTCCCGGTTTTGCCTATGGTTTGATTACATTTTTCCAGGTCGGCCAGAAAAGCCTGTGGGCTGGCATATATAATTTTATACTCGTGGCTGTAAGTATGGTTAACCAGGTTGTGTCCTTCATCCAGGATCCTTTGCAGTACTGCCGGATTTTTTTCAATGTTGCTGCCTATAACGACGAAAGTGGCTTTAACATTGAATTTTTTTAGGATATCAAGGATCAGTCCAGTGTAGTGTGAGTTGGGGCCGTCGTCGAAAGTGAGGTAGACTTTCTTGCCCGGATCTGCCGGGACTGAAGGTGCAGGCGACGGCACATTTTCTGAAGTTGAAGCGCTTGCTTGGTTTTGCTGTCCATCCGGGGTGGCCGCTGCATTAGTCGTAACTCTGGCGCACCCGGTAACCAGGGAAACTGCGATTATCAACAGGAGAAGTAATTTGTACGGCATCATTCTAATCCTTTCGTTACTATCAGCATTGATCTTTTCGACAGTTTTCTGCTAAATCCTACTTCGGAACAGAATTTTAACAGGCATTACAAGATCTTTTTTGCATAGAATATTGGGCGGGAGGGTTTTACCATATG
Organism: Desulfotomaculaceae bacterium; assembly: GCA_041645005.1. Lineage (GTDB taxonomy): Bacteria > Bacillota > Desulfotomaculia > Desulfotomaculales > Pelotomaculaceae > Pelotomaculum_B. The sequence goes on from JBAZQW010000198.1 coordinate 2,778, forward strand.
CCTTTAAAAAATAGAGTCAAATACTGGAGGCTGCAGTCGGGTCTACTGGAGTATAAACAGTTTACCGAGATAACCGGTTTTCCCGCCTGGATCGTGGAGAAATGGGAGGACCAAAAAATTCAGCCCACACTGGAAGCGCTGTGCAGGGTAAAAGAAAAACTGCTACCCTACTGCCCTGAAATCACCCTGGATGATTTAATTGATTATGTTCCATGAAGAATGAGTCCCGGTGATGCCGGGATTTATCTTTGCTCAAGATAGGTATTATGATAGTATAAAAATGCAGAAAAAAATGGATAGCCATACATATCGAATTAAAAGTGAAAACAGGGTGTAAAAAATGAACTATGATGAAAAGATTGATTTGCTGGCCAAACTTTTAAAGAAATCGGCTCATACTCTGGCCCTTACCGGCGCTGGTATCAGCACCGAAAGCGGCATCCCTGATTTTCGCAGCCCGGGCACAGGTCTGTGGACCAAGTTCGACCCTGTCAAGGTTGCCACCGTATCAGCTTTAAAGCGGGACCCGGCCACTTTCTATACAATAAACCTGGACCGCTGGACCAGGTATTCCGGCGCCCGGCCCAACGCCGCCCACCAAGCGCTGGCCAGGCTGGAACAGGAACGCCTCCTCTATGGAGTAATCACCCAGAACATCGACGGGTTGCACCGGAAAGCCGGCTCAAAAACAGTCTGGGAAGTGCACGGCCACCTGCGAACATGCCACTGTATGGACTGTAAAAAAAGCTACCCGTTAGATTTCCTGGTTGACCAGTTTAACTCGGGAACGAACCCGCCCCGCTGCCAAAAATGCGGGGGTGTACTGCGCCTGGATGTGGTGCTTTTTGAGGATCCGTTGGGAGAGGACTTTTTCCATGCAACCCAGGCCATGACCTCTTGCCAGCTGCTGGTTGTTGTCGGGAGCAGTCTTCAGGTTTACCCGGTCGCGGCGCTGCCGGAGCGGGCCAGGCAGTTGGCTATTATCAACAAGGAACCCACGCCCTGGGATGAGCGGGCCGACCTGGTGATACACGAAAAGGCGGGGCAGGTTCTGACCGATGTTCTCGCTGCCTTAGAAAAACTTTAAAATTGGCAATATAGACCTTCTTTAAGCAGCGTGAAACCGGGAGAAACTAAAAAAAGTTTTCCGGGAGCAACAGGAGGATCAGGAGAATAGAGTAGAATATTATGATCCTGCACTAATTCACAGGTTAGGTGGGGGAAACAAGCCGTGATACCTTTAAAAGATGACATTCCTTCCAGTACTTTTCCCATAGTCAATGTGATGCTGATTATTACCAACCTGGTTTTTTTCGGCTATCAGCTGTCAATGGGCAGGTATGTGGACCAGTTTATCTTTACCCACGCTGTAATTCCAGCCCAGATTGTGACCGTGGGCCTTAACGCGGAACAGTTTGCGCGGCTGACGGCCACCATGTTTTTTCACGGCGGCTGGCTGCATATCCTGAGCAACATGCTCTACCTCTGGATCTTCGGGGATAATGTTGAAGACCGTATGGGCCATTTCAAGTACCTTGTATTTTACCTTCTGACCGGTTATATGGCCACGATAGCTCACATCCTGTCCTCTCCGGCGTCCAAAACACCTTTAATCGGCGCCAGCGGCGCTATTGCGGGGGTTTTAGGGGCCTACCTGATTCTCTTCCCCCGGGCCA
>JBAZQW010000199.1:0-4443 GCA_041645005.1 Desulfotomaculaceae bacterium
AGGGGTAGGGGCGGTTGGCGCGACTACGGCCTTCACCCTGGCGGTGAGCGGCCTGGCCAGCGAGTTGGTGCTGGTTGATGTAAACAAGGCCAAGGCTGAAGGGGAGGCCATGGACCTGTCCCACGCAGCTGCTCTTATCAAGCCTATCCGTATTTACGCCGGGACTTACCAGGACTGCAGGGATGCCGCCATCATCATATATACCGCCGGCACTAACCAGAAACCCGGGGAGACAAGGATGGACCTGCTGCAAAAAAATTACGGCATATTGAAGGAGAGCCTGCCACAGCTTCTGGGAGGGGAAGGCAGCATATTCCTGATCGTAAGCAACCCCGTGGATGTACTTACTTACGCTGCTTTGAAAATGTCGGGGCTTACCCCGGAGAGGGTTTTTGGCTCGGGGACAGTGCTGGATAGTTCCCGCTTCCGGCACAGCCTGAGTCGGCACTGCCATATCGCTCCCCGCAACATCCACGCTTACGTGGTTGGCGAGCACGGGGACAGCGAGGTGCTGCTCTGGAGCCTCGCCTATACAGCCGGTACGGATATCGATCAGTACTGCCAACTGGCGGGCATCCCGCCCGTCAGCCATCAGGAGGTGGATAAACAGGTCAGAAACGCCGGCTACGAGATTATTTCAAGAAAAGGAGCTACTTATTACGCCATCAGCCTGGCTGTGAAACGGATCTGCGAGAGCATTATCCGTGATGAAAACACCATTCTCAGCGTGAGCGGGCTGATTGACGGCGTTTACGGGATCAAGGACTGCTGCCTCAGCCTGCCCTCAGTGATCAACTCGCAAGGCCGCGGGCGGCCACTGGAGTTGCCCCTCGCCCCGGAGGAAGAGGAGGCGCTGAGGAGATCCTCAGAAGTGTTAAAGTCGGCTATGAAGGACCTTGGTCTTTAATTGATTTAAACCGCTCTTGCAATAAAGATTAATTCGGATATAATAGAGTAGTAACTCTCCTGACAAAGTCAAAACGCGCCTGTAGCTCAGGGGATAGAGCGCCGGCCTCCGGAGCCGGAAGCGCAGGTTCGATTCCTGCCAGGCGCACCAAAGTATTAACAAAAATCCTTGTTTTTCAAGGGTTTTTATTTTTAAAAATCAAGGAAGCCAGGCAATTAGTTCCGTAAGAGCCCTTTAATTTATATAACATTCTGTTGCTAGTCGGACAAAATGGCGGACAATTAATCTAGTTAACTATACCTCCTAAGGAGGGGTAGCCTTTAGCCAAAGCTCATCCCTCCAGCGACAATAAACTTAATAGAGGGTCTCATTTAATCAGTATGGGTATCGGAAAATGATTTTAAGTAAGCCTTGTTTTTCCTGGGTTTCCGTAACTATGCAGACAAATATGCGGTAGCTTTATTGACTCCCGGAAACGCTTATTGTAAAATAACAAAAACAAGCGGTGATGGAGCCCGCCGCACCAATGCCATTTCTGGCTAATAGCTCCTACCAAAAAGGTAGGGGCTTATATTTTAAACTTAGCTTTTAGATGAAAAGGTGGTGGATAATATGCCTGAAAAGCCCGGGCAGCTTTATGAAGGCTGACCTGGGGAAAGCAGGAGAAGGGCGAGTAAATGTAATGTCCGTGTGTATATGTGCAGAGCGGTACATAACAAGAGGCAATGAGGCCCCGTGGACGCAGGTAATGTGTTCAAATGATTTGAATCTTGACTGAAAAAGAGGAAGGTGTAAAATCATGGCTAATCTTACCAGCGACGATGTACGCAGTCTGGCCAAGGAATGGGGGGTCAAGTTTGTCCGCCTGCAGTTTACAGACATTTTCGGTATCCTAAAGAATGTTGCCATAACGGTAGAACAGTTGGGAAAAGCCCTCGAGGGTGAATTAATGTTTGACGGTTCTTCCATTGACGGATTTGTGCGTATCGAGGAATCGGACATGTACCTGCGGCCCGACCCTGCGACGTTTACGGTTTTCCCCTGGCGACCCAGAGAAGGTGGTGTGGCGAGGTTGATCTGCGACATCTACAAATCGGATGGCACGCCTTTTTCGGGAGACCCCCGCAACGTTTTACGCAGGGTTATTCAGGAAGCGGGCGAGATGGGTTACACTATGAATGTGGGCCCGGAATTGGAATTTTTTCTTTTCCATATAGATAGCCAGGGTAAACCCACCACTATCACTCAAGACCGCGCCGGTTACTTCGATCTTGCGCCGGTGGATCTGGGAGAGGACGCCCGGCGGGATATGGTGTTGATCCTGGAACAGATGGGCTTTGAAATAGAGGGTTCCCACCACGAGGTGGGCAGCGGGCAGCATGAAATTGACTTCAAATACTCGGACGCTCTGGATATGGCCGACAAAATCGTCACCTTCAAGTTTGTGGTGCGGACCACAGCCCAGCGGCACGGCCTGCACGCCACTTTTATGCCTAAACCCATCTACGGGATAGCCGGTTCCGGCATGCACACAAACCAGTCGTTAATGAAAAATGAAGAAAACGCTTTTTATGACCCGGCCTCGCCTGACGGGCTTAGCCAGGAATGTAAGTATTACGTGGGGGGGCTGATGAGTCACGCAAAGGCCATAACGGCGATAACCAACCCCGTCATAAACTCATATAAACGCCTGGTCTCCGGTTTTGAGGCTCCGGTGTACATTGCCTGGTCCGGGCAAAACAGGAGCCCGCTGATCCGGATCCCGGCCAAAAGAGGTATGTCCACCCGGATCGAGTTCAGGAGCCCGGATCCCTCCTGCAACCCCTACCTGGCCCTGGCGGTATGCCTGAAGGCTGGTATTGACGGAATGAAAAACAAAATCGCGCCACCGGAACCCTGTGACCGCAATATTTATGAGATGACTAAGATTGAGAGGGAGCAACTGGGCATCGGAAACCTGCCCGAGAGCCTTCAGGAGGCTATTCAGGAACTCGCAAAAGATCAGGTAATTAAAGAGGCTTTGGGAGAACATGTGTTTCACAGGTTTATCGAAGCCAAAAAGATTGAATGGGAACGTTACCGGATTCAAGTTCATCCCTGGGAGACCGAGGAATACCTGGCCAAGTTTTAACTGCTATTTATAAAATCTGACCTAAAAATTATTGATTTGATTTTAACAACGTTGTGTCAATATAGGTTTCAGGGCAATAGGGCCTTTATTACAGATCGCAGTATGGTTGCGTGCGCCTGAGGTAGAGGCCTAACTTTTTTAATAAGAAAAAGTGATTTTAATTGCATTCCGCCACTTCCACCAGCACCGCCGCGTTGCTTATTTCTCTTGATAAAGTTAATTCCAAAAACGTGTGCAGCTTAAATAATTATGTTAAAATTAAAAAAGGTCATCAAAAGCGGTGTGGAGGTGCGTTTTGAAGAATACACTTGCGGTACTGGTAGTTAACAAGCCGGGCGTACTGGCCCGCATATCAGGCCTTTTGAGCCGGCGAGTAGTCAATATCGAAAGTATAGCTGCCGGATATACCGAGGAACCGGATGTGACCCGGATCACCCTGGATGTGAAAGGTGACGAACAGGTGCTCGAACAGGTTATCAAGCAGTTGTCCAAGTTGATAGATGTGATTAAAATAGTTGAGCTGAAGTCAGAAGAATCGGTTGAGAGAGAACTTGCCCTGATCAAGGTAAAAGCTGAAACAAACCGCAGATCTGAAATAGTCAACCTTGTTTCAGTGTTCAGAGCGAACATCATTGATGTGAACAAAGAAACTATGATTGTAGAGATCCTGGGCGATGCAAAGAAGATTAGCGCGTTTTGTGCGGTGCTTGATGACTACGGTGTGGTGGAATTGGTCCGGACGGGGAAAATAGCGCTGTCAAGAGGGCCTAAAGCGGTTAAGCAGTAAGGAGTTAAGGGGAGAAAGTGGAACACTCTGACCCCGTTTGCGTATGGATAGCAGATTGACATAATTATAGCAGGGGTGTATATAATATAGTATATACGCATTGCTTGGTAGGGGGGGTCTTCTTTTGACCCAGGTAAAAAGAATCATGATCAGTTTGCCGGATTCACTTTTAGTCGAAGTGGATGGGATAGCGGCAACAGACAGGCTCAACCGGAGCGAATTTATCCGGGAGGCCATGCGTTTTTATATTACCGAGCGCAGAAGACGCCTTATAAGAGAGCAGATGAAAAAGGGCTATCTGGAAATGGCTAAAATAAACCTGACCCTGGCTATAGAGAACTATCGCCTCGAGTCCGAGGCGGAACTAATTTATAAGTTTGCCTCGCCGGAGGTAAAATAGGTTATGCTAATCCGACGGGGAGATATTTACTATGCGGACCTCAGTCCTGTTGTTGGTTCCGAGCAGGGCGGCACGAGGCCGGTAATTATCATTCAGAATGACATAGGCAATCAGTACAGCCCAACCACGATAATCGCCGCCATAACATCACAAATAGAGAAGCCAAAGCTGCCGACCCATGTGGCGATGCCCGCCAGCCCGAGCGGACTGGAAAAAAA
>JBAZQW010000200.1:0-4442 GCA_041645005.1 Desulfotomaculaceae bacterium
ATTTTTATATTTTAGTCTCTAATTATAAGAGATATTGTTGAAATGCCCGGTGATAACAGGTAAAATAGGTTTATTAAACTGCGAAGCTTTTAAAGCACATACTTACGGTTTCGAGCAGTCATAATAATTACAGTTGAAGGGAGGTTTAATACCAGTGAAAGAAAAAGTTGAAGAGGCGCTAGGAAAAGTGCGACCCTTTCTTCAAAGAGACGGCGGCGATGTAGAGCTTGTGGATATTACTGAAAACGGCGTGGTGAAAGTTCGCCTTAAAGGAGCCTGCGGTGGGTGACCCGGCGCTAAAATAACCCTCAAGCAGGGTATTGAGCGGGTGCTCAAACAGGAAGTGCCGGAAGTTAAAGAAGTAGTATCGGTTTAGCAAAAAACCCCCTGGACAAGCAGGGGGTTATCATTTATTGCAGTGACTTTAACTGATAGATGTCTGTCCTTCTGTGTCTTAACAGGGGCAGCGCTTCCCTTGTTTTATCGATCTGGCCCAGATCGATGTCCCCGTATAAAATCTTTTCCTTTTCGTCCGCCCGGGCGATGATATCGCCCCAGGGATCAACAATGGAGGAGTTCCCGTAGCTGACGTAAGAAGCGCTGGTATCTCTGGCTGTCGCCGCTCCTATGATAAAAACCTGGTTGTCAACGGCGCGGGTTCTGAGCAGCATTTCCCAGTGCGCGGGACCGGTATTCATATTGAATGAGGCCGGGACCACAATCAGGTCTGCGCCCATTAAAACCATCAGGCGGCTTAATTCCGGGAAGCGAATATCGTAGCATATGGCCACGCCCAGGTTGGCCACTTCTGTTTTCACCACTGTAATCTTTTTGCCGCAACCGAGTGTTTTTGACTCGCGAAAAGAAAGCCCGTCAGGCAGGTCCACATCAAAAAGGTGGATTTTTTGGTGTTTAGCCAGAAACTCACCCTGTGGGCCAAAAACAAAGCAGGTGTTGAATATGGAGCCTTCCTCCCGCTCGGGCAAGGACCCACCGACCAGATATATCCCCTCTGTTACAGCAGCCTCAGACAACATTTTAAAAGTCCTGCCCTTCGGGTAAGTTTCCGCGTAACCTGGAAAAAGGCGGCTGTTGTACGGACAGTTGAACATTTCCGGCAGAATAACAATCCTGCTGCCGTGGACCACCGCCTCACGGATCATGGAACGGGCTTTGGCGAGGTTATCATCCTTTTGGTCGAGAACCAGCATCTGGCAGACGCCAATCTTGAATTTTCTTTTCACAATATATTCTCCTGCTTTTTTAAAGGCAGCTTTGTCGTTTTATGTTACGGTTTACCGGTGATCAGTCCCTGAATCACCGCAGGATCCGCTAAAGTGGAGGTGTCACCGAGCTGGTCAAAATCACCGGCGGCGATCTTTCTCAGAATTCTTCTTAAGATTTTACCGCTCCTGGTTTTGGGCAGGGAATCGGTAAAATGGATCACATCCGGTGAGGCGATGGGTCCGATTTCCTTGCGCACGATGGCTACCAGTTCGCTTCTTAGCACATCCGTTACAATTATTCCCTCATTGAGGGTTACGTAAGCGTATATGCCTTCCCCTTTAATGTCATGCGGGTAACCCACCACCGCGGCTTCCGCGACATTGGGGTGAGCGACCAGGGAGCTTTCAACCTCGGCTGTGCCAAGCCGGTGTCCGGATATATTAATCACATCGTCCACGCGGCCCATCAGCCAGAAGTAGCCGTCCTCGTCCTTGCGGGCGCCGTCGGCTGTAAAATAGCAACCTGGGTACTGCACGAAGTAAGTGTTTTTAAATCTTTCGGGGTCGCCGTAGACACCGCGCATTATACCAGGCCAGGGTCTGGTAATGACCAAATATCCCCCTTCATTTACACCCGCTTCACTGCCGTCATGACGTATGATTTTTGGGTTGACGCCGAAAAAGGGCAGCGTGGCTGAACCTGGCTTCAGGGGAACGCAGCCAGGCAGAGGTGAGATGAGAATGCCTCCTGTTTCTGTCTGCCACCAGGTGTCAACTATGGGTGTCTTCTCTTTACCGATTATTTTGTAATACCACATCCAGGCTTCCGGATTAATCGGTTCGCCGACCGAACCCAACAGGCGCAGGCTGCTGAGGTCTCTTCTGAGCGGCCATTTGTCGCCGTCTTTCATGACCGCCCTGATCGCGGTGGGGGCAGTGTAAAAGATGTTTACCCGGTACTTTTCAACGATTTCCCAGAACCTGTCGGGTTCGGGATAATTCGGTATACCCTCAAACATCAGTGAGGTCGCGCCTGCTGAAAGCGGTCCGTAAACCAGGTAGCTGTGTCCCGTGACCCAGCCTACATCCGCTGTGCACCAGAAAACGTCCTCATCCCGGTAGTCAAAGATATATTTAAAAGTTGTGGTTGCATAAACCATATAGCCGCCGGTTGTATGCAGCACTCCTTTAGGTTTGCCGGTGCTGCCGCTGGTGTAAAGTATAAACAGCGGGTCTTCCGCGTCCATTTGCTCGGGTTCACAGACGGCGGAGGCGTCATCCATTTGCTCGTGCCACCAGTAGTCGCGTCCCGCGGTCATACCGCATTCCTGTTCAATCCTTTTTACCACGATACAATCGGTAATCCCACTGCAGCAGGCCATGGCGTTGTCGGCATTTTCTTTAATATTGATCAACTTGCCGGCCCGGTAGCCGAAGTTGCTGGTGATCATGGTCCGGGCGCCCGAGTCAATGATCCTGTCTCTTAGCGCCTCCGCGCTGAACCCTCCGAAAACCACGCTATGTATAGCTCCAATCCTGGCGCAGGCGAGCAAAGCGATGGCCAGTTCAGGGATCATCGGCAAGTATATGGTTACCCGGTCTCCCTTTTTCACCCCGCGTCCTTTAAGTACATTCGCAAATTTACAGACTTCACGGTGCAGTTGGAGGTACGTGTATGTCCTGCTTTCCTCGAAAGGTTCGCCCTGCCAGATCAGCGCCGCCTTGTTTCTGCGCCAGCCTCTCAAGTGGCGGTCTAAACAATTGTAGGAAGCGTTAAGTTTGGCGCCCCTGAAATAGCGAATGAAGAAGTTATACTCAAGGTCATATTCTTCTACGGCATCCCATTTTTTAAACCATTCAATATGTTCCTCAGCCATCCCCGCCCAGAACTCATCCGGCTTTTCAATAGAATCACGCCACATTTGTTTGAACTGATGCAGGTCGTTGATTTTAGCTTTTTCCATAAATTCCTGTGGTGGGTTAAAAACCCTTTTTTCAATTAATGAAGATTCCACGCTGCCGCTTTCTTTAGACGCCATGATTTCCCCCCCCTGACCAGATAAAACCTTCTATAAAACAACTGTTAACTGGTTAGATATATAATGCTCTTATAGTATATCAAATTTTCTAAATAATTAAGAATTTTGTTTCTAATTACCTAAATAATAAGTTTAAAAGCCTAATGAAAGGTTAAATGGTACAGAACAAACGATCTCACGAATGAAAAAAGCAACCACAAATGGTCGTTTTATGAGGTTGAATTGCCATGCTGGCAAGCAAAGCCAAAACAGGATTAGAAAACAAGAAGAGAGAAGGGAGAGTCAGGCGGGTTTATTTCTTGGATAGTTATAATTTTGATCGTTTTTGGAAATTACCAGCTGTACAAAAAGGTCAACCAGATCGGGGTCGAATAAAATATAAAAAGGCCGCTCCTTTTGGGAGCGGCCCATCGTTCGCCCGGAAATTAGATCATTGGATTTTGCGGTGGACGGTACATGGTATTCTGCTGGGGTTCACTGCCCATTTGCGGCATGCCCACTCCTGTTTGGAAGCCATACTGAGGTGCGCCTGCCTGGTACCCCTGCTGTTGCAGCGTGCCTGGGCGGAAGGCGGTAGTATGCTGTACCCGCTGCAGTTCCTGGCTCCATTTGCTTATATTTTGGCTGATGTCGTTTGGATTTGCCGCTTTTGGCTGGTACCAGCCGCGGTTGTTCATTTCATTGAATATTTCGTGCTGAATCTGGTGTTCGTCTCTTAAAATTCCTGAAAAAGCGTCCATAATTTGATTATTGGCGGATTCAAGCGCGGCCAGATTATAACCGCTGGCAATATATTTCTGTGTAATCAGGGAATCAGTTAAGCGGTCTTTCTCGTCAAGCATCGTCTTCACCTCCTAAAATTGTCTTTGCTGGGCAAAGTTTTGCGCGTTCCTCATTAAAATCTCATAATGTCCACGGTGCCTCTCGGCAATACGTAAGTACATCTGCTGTAGTTTGGGGTCGGTTGATTCCCTGGCGCAGGTGGTGCTTTTGGTTATGGCTAATGCTTCAGCCCTGAGCTGCTCCCCCAGGTGAAAAAGTTCCATTTCTGTTAATTGCATCAACAAGTCCACCTCCTTCTTATTCTGGATGCGAAACCTCACTGTCATTAATAGTTTGCTCATGGTGCAGAAAAAAATTCAAATAAATTAATAAAAGACCAGTAATGTATAATTCA
>JBAZQW010000202.1:0-4426 GCA_041645005.1 Desulfotomaculaceae bacterium
CTCCGCGCCGATCCCGATCTGGACACCCATACTGTCAAAGAAGACAACTTCCGCGGTCAAATTAAAAGCGCTGACTGCGGTGGCGTTGACGCCCAATGGATTAACATCTTCCGCCACCCAGAAGGTGAGGCGGTACTGACGTCCGCTTACTATCCCATGGGAGGTCATCTGGAACAGAGATCCCGGCAGAGTCGGGTTAATAAGACCTATTTCAGCCGCATAGGTGCCGGAGTGCGCAACTGTTGTCTGCTGAACGTTGCTGGCGCCCCAGAAAATTGGATGATAAGGATCTGCCCACCCCTCCAGGCCGCCGTCCCTGATCAGGGTGCCGGCCGGGCATACTTTCGGGCTCGGGCAGACCTGCACAAATATCTGGCGGTCCTCAACCACCTTGGCGGTGAGCTGGACCACGGCAGTCTGGTGAAGACGGCTGGGCCGAGGGAGTTCCCAGTTGATGTCCACATCGATATTGTGAAACTGGATAAACACATCATTCCTGTTTTTTACCTTTACGATCCTGCTCAGTTCTTGCATTTTGGTAAATGGCAGGTCTTCAGCAAAGTGTTTGACCTCGTTATTCTTATTCACATAGAATATTTGTTTATGGATGTTGCCGCTGACGATGACCTTTTTTACAAAGACTTCTCTTTCAGGGCTTATTGTGGGAACTAAAACGATGTCACCGGAAGAAAGCTGGTCGACAAACACCGGCGTAGCCCGCAGGTCCCGGATAGAGGCGGTGATATGATCTACTTTCAATGCCAGTTCCGGCAGGGTTATGGAACTGTCCACCACTTGTTCTATATCCACTGCTTCAACTACTACCGGGACCTTGATTTCAAGGCACTGAACCGGCTGGGTCTCACTGAAGAAAAACTGTGAAGGGACGGGCATGCTAATTAAACCTCCTTTAAAATTTTATTAACCCATAGCGGGGCAGGGAATCTTGATCACCTGACCGACGCTTATAACATCCGGGTTGGTAATATCAGGATTTATATCCAGGATCATCTGAACGGTAACCCCTTTGGCAGTTGCAATCGAACCCAGGGTATCACCTGCCTGAACTGTATAATCAGTTGGCGGGCATGTTGTAGGGGTCGTAGTCGGCGACACAGCGGGTGTATATACGAAAGGCTGAGACATTTCCCAAACTGTGGCGGTAATCCTTAATACCACTTCCGTGTGCAGGTCTGTGCCGACCTGGTCCACATTGACATATTCGGGCTCAATTTTTACCTTGACTTTCATACCCGGCTTGGCGCCTTCGACCACTACAAAGGTGCGGAAACTAAGGCTCTGGTGCAGGGCGTGGACAGCCTGGTCAGGGCAGGCGCCGACATAAACGACCTCCACGTTGGCATTGCCCCTGATCAAAACTTTGCCACTGAGAATATTGGTTTCTGTAACTTCCGTACTGTCAACCCTGGTATCAATCACTTTCATAACATCGGGCTTTGACGCGGGAACTTCGGTGGTTTCCCTTAAGACCACCTGGGTTTCACCGGTGCCGATTTCCTGTTCAACCTTAAGCCTGATTTTCTCATAATTATCTTCGTTTTCCAGTTGCGTTGGCACATCTCTCAGCGTCCTGGTTTCAGTAACAAAAACGGTGAGCTTAATTATTACATCAGCGAATAATGCCGGATCGATGATCAGACCGACATCGGCGCTTTCTACCACCGCGTACGCCTGGACATTCATCCCCGGCTCGGCTTCGGGTACTTCCACGAAGTCGCTGAACTTTATGGTATGGTGCAGGTCGTGAACTGATTGCTGAGGTTCCATGGCAACATACAAGACCTGGAGTCTTACTTCCCCGTCCACTATAACCTTATTGGCAATCACTCTTTTGTCGGTAATTTTAACTTTAGCCTCGGTGTTCAGAATTCTTTCCGGATCTGGTTTTTCTTCAGGCATGTCAAACCTATCGCTTACAATAACCTGCTTGGTAGCCTTTTCGCCGATCAGGTGCTCCACTGTGATGTCCTGTGTTTCCAGGGCTGTGTTGCCGGCGGGTGTTTCTGTGAGGATTTCCAGTTCGTCAACATCGGTAACTTTAACAAAAACACTGAGCACAGCCGCAACATCAAACTTACGAGGGTCTCTGGAACTCGGTGTCAGGCTCACATCCTCCACTGTAAACTCGACATCATAGTCATCCCCTGGCTCGGCGCCTGTCACGTCTAAAGAGGTGGTAAAATTTACATCGTCATGAAAAAAGTTGACAGATTGATCCGGCTTAAAGGCAACATACGTTACCTGCAAGGTCAAGGTCCCGTTCACAATAACCTTATTGGGAACAATGCTGACATCTCTTACTTTTGCCTTTGCTTCTTTGGACAGGATCTTTTCCACATCTGGTTTGGCTTCCGGAACTTCGATCCGTCCCCTGACTACGGCCTGGACTCTATTTTCACCCTGAACCAGATGGACTTTAAGCCGCTCGGTTTCAGCCATACTTAATCCTCCTTTCAAAACTTTTCTATACTAATATATGAGTGTGATACGAAAAAGTACCAAAAAGTGTAGCCAACCATGCAAAAAACAAAAAAAGAGGACCAAAGTCCTCTTCCTTATATTACTAAATAACCTTTATATGCTAATTATGTTATATTTTTACCCCTTAAGGGTCGATTGTTTTCGACTTCTAAACAATATTAGTCTTTGAGGAATATCCGCTTACCCGGTAAACATCTGAACAAACATCTTACCGTAAGGCCCCCCGCTCACAACACCAATTCCAACTTTTGTGTAATTTGTGTTAAGAATGTTGGCGCGGTGCCCGGACGAATTCATCAGATTGGTATGGGCGCTTTGCACGGTAGACGCCCCCGCCAGGTTCTCCCCGGCGTAGCTGTAACGCACCCCGTAAGATTTCATCATGTCAAAAGGCGACCCGTAGGTGGGAGAGGTATGGCTGAAATAACCCTTGCTAATCATATCCTGTGCTTTCAGCCTGGCTAATTTAACCAGCGTCATGTCTGTTTGCAGGGGGCTTAACCCTGCTTTAGCACGCTCCTGGTTGACCAGGTTAATCATGGTCTGCTCATCCGCGTTCAGACCGCTGGTAGTTTGGGTTGGCGTCGTTGTCTGAGTTGGTGTTGTCTGGGTGTTTGTAACAGTTTTTTGCCCGCCGGTGAACATCTGAACAACGATCTTATAGGAACCCTGCGTTACAATTCCCACACCAATCCGATTAAAATTCGTGCTGAGTATATTTGCCCGATGGCCACTGGAAGCCATTAAAGCATTATGGGCCGAACTTACCGAGGCTGCTTTGGCCAGGTTTTCCCCGGCGTAAAGATACTGAACACCCGCTTTCTTCATCATATCAAAGGCTGAACCGTATGTGGGCGAAGTGTGGCTGAAATAGTTGTTTGCAGCCATATCCTGGGCTTTGGTCCGGGCCAGGTTGGAGAGGGTAGCGTCATACACCAGGGGGGCCAGTCCGGCGCTGCTCCGGGCCTGGTTAACCAGGTTTACCATCTGCTGCTCATCGGCTGTGGCGGCGGCGGACGCGTTGGCCGGGGCTAAGGCGCCTAAAAACAAGAAGAACAGCAAAAGGAAAATGGTAACAATGAAACCTGTCGTTAAACTCTTCGAACGGAATCTCATAGCACTTCCCCTTTCTTTTTAAGCCTCCGGAGTTAGCTGACGGGTTCGGTAAAAGACAACCCTACCTTTTGGGATGTGGGTCGTGGGACGTGGGTTTTAAAGGTATTTCTCACGATTCTTTTAACCCTTGAGTACTATCTTTCATTCCCACGTCTCATTTCTCACGTCTCAAAAGGATTCACCCCTGAAATTTGGGTCCTCCGTACCTAAATGATTTTAGGATTCGGCTTTTTTTGGCTGCTGAATTTTATTCATTCGGCAACCAGTTACTATAGTACCGGAAATAACAAGGCTTGTACAAAGGTGATTTTTGTACAAGCCTAATATAACCGCAAATAGTTCAGCCTGGCAAAGCCGGTAAATTTAGCAGACATGGTATAATGTTAACAAAACTGGCCGAGTTCTAATGGAAATTCAATTTCACTCTAAATTAGTGAATGATGTTAAATATTAACAATCTAAATTTTTATTCCCTCTTAACTACGGTTGCATCTATCTGTACCGGTTTTAATACCATTTTCGCTTCTTCAGCCGCGTAGCCTGAAAGAAGCAGCCTGACTTGCCCCTGGGCGATTAATTTTTGCAAAACCTGGATAACGTAAATTTCAGGTGTTTTACCGGGAGCAGGGCTATCCTCCCCCAACCCCAGGGCTGCCAGGAAACCGTTATTATACCCGAGGGTACTGCCCTCTGAATAGCCTTTTTCGTACCCCGACTCAAAACCCAGACTATATCCCTGATGATAACCCGTGTTCCTGCCTGCCCGGTAAGCCTCTTCTTCCGCCTTTTTTTTATCTGCCAGGATTTC
>JBAZQW010000203.1:0-4422 GCA_041645005.1 Desulfotomaculaceae bacterium
TAAGGCTCGACCAATATTATTACCAATATATACCTGTGTGTGTTTTTGAAATTTGAAAAGTAGCTGTGAGCTCAAAAAAAACAGCCTTTCTGCAACGCTCTCCTAGAAGGTCCTTCAACTAATGGCGATGGTTTTTTATACATAACGTTCATTATGTTATTAAAGTAACATCAAGTCTACCCAACCTTTGGCTGCTTGTACCTTTTAAAACTTGGCACAATAGCATATAAAGCTTCAAATATGTCCTCAGCGGAGCATTGCAGACCCTTTCGTAAAAGATTTACCAGTTCAGCCTCCAGGGCCGCTACTTCCACTAGTGAAGGTTTGGCCACAAAGATCCGCTTGTGCCTGGTGGCACAGGAACCCTCCTCTGCCGTTAATATTTCTTCAAAGAGCTTTTCCCCCGGCCGTATCCCGGTAAATATAATATTGATATCTCTATCCGGCTTTAGCCCGGAAAGTTCGATTATATCTTTGGCCAGATCTACGATTTTTACCGGCTCTCCCATGTCGAGTACGAATACTTCCCCGCCCCTGGCCATAGCAGCAGCCTGGATGACCAACTGCACGGCCTCTGGTATAGTCATGAAATAGCGCTTCATATCCGGGTGGGTGACAGTAACCGGGCCCCCGGTGGCAATCTGCCTCTGGAACACAGGCACCACGCTGCCGTTGCTGCCCAACACATTGCCGAAGCGAACAGCGGTAAAAATGGTATCGCTGATCAGGTTTTCCTGGTGGATAATCAGCTCGGCCATCCGCTTGGTGGCGCCCATGACGCTGGAAGGGTTAACCGCTTTGTCGCTGGAAATCATTACAAAGAATTTTGTTCCCACCCGGCTGGCAGCGAAAGCCACATTGCGGGTGCCGAAAATATTAGTCTTTACAGCCTCGGCAGGGTGCAGTTCCATCAAAGGAACGTGCTTGTGCGCCGCGGCGTGGAAGACCACCCCCGGCCGGTGTTTTTCAAAGATGGAATTGATCCTGCGCTTATCTTTGACATCTGCAATCTCTATAGATATGGGGACGCCTCTGGAACTGCCTTCCAACTCCATCCAGGTTTTGTGGATGCTGTTCTCACTGTGGTCCAGAAGCACCAGCCTGCCCGGTCCGAAAGAAGTAACCTGCCGGCACAGCTCGGAGCCGATGGATCCTCCCGCGCCTGTGATGAGGACTGTCTCTCCCCTGAGGTATCCGGAAATCTCCTCCAGGTCAACCTGCACAGGCTCCCGTCGCAACAGATCTTCCAATTGCACTGGTCGCAGTCTGCTTACTGAAACCTTGCCCTCAATGATCTGGTACATACCGGGCAGTATCTTCAGCTCGGCCTCGGTGCCCCGGCAGATCTCGACTATCTCCCGGATTATGGAGCCGTCCACAGCAGGCATGGCTATTATAATCAAATCTACTTTATGGCGGTTAACCAGTTCCGGTATGTCCTGCCTTGTGCCCAGTACGGGCAGTCCCAATACCCTCAGGTTTTGCTTGTTGGGGTCATCATCTACAAAGCCGACAGGCAGAAAATTAGCCTTGTCACTCCTGGATTCCCTCGCCACCATTGCTCCGGCGTCACCGGCCCCGATGATCAACATCCGGTGGTCCCGGTTATTGACATTGATTTTCTGCTTTTCCACCAACATTCGCCAGGTCAGCCGGGAACCGCCCACCATAAGGACAGCAAATGCCCATTGCATTACTACTACACTGCGGGGCTGTGACATTTGGGCAAAATAAGATAATACAATGGTTCCAAAACTGCCCAGCGTTACCGCCTGGACGATAGCCATCAGCTCACCAAGGCTGGCATAAGCCCAGGCTCTATGGTAAAGCTTAAAGGCATAAAACACGGCCAGAAGGACCACTGTATTCAACGTTATCAGCAGCAAGTAGCCTTGCAGCTGATACAAAGTATGTTCGCTGTCGTAAAACCGTAGGATATAAGGCACGACGGTAGCCAGGCTTACCAGTACGGCATCGCATAGAAGAAGTAAGAGTGTCCGTAAATGGTTGTTCAAAAAAGGGCACCTTCTTAATTAATACAGAATACAGAAGTCAGAATAAAAAGACAAAAACAAGAATTATGAGTCGGCAGATGAATGGTCCTTGTCTCTATAGTAGTAATAATAATGGTAGTCATCGCTGTTTATTTTTACTTCGTTCAGGACCACACCCAGGATGTGGGCATTTACTTTTTCCAGCTGGGACTTGGTATCCTTGATCATGTCAATACGCGTTTCTCCGGATTTTACCACCAATATTACTCCATCCACCTGAGGGGCCAGCACGGCTGCGTCGGTGACTGCCAGTACCGGGGGCGCGTCAACTATTACCATATCATAAAGCCCGGCTGCCCTCTCCAAAATGTCCTTCATCTTCTGGGAACCCAGAAGCTCGGAGGGGTTCGGTGGAATTGGCCCACTGACCAGAAGGCTCAGTCCTTCTACCGGAGTGTCCCGTACTACATCCCTCATTTCCAGGTTCTGTACCAGCAGGTTGGTCACACCGTGCTGGTTGTTTGTATCAAAATACTTATGCAGCACCGGCTTGCGCAGGTCGCAATCCATCAGCAGCACACGCATACCGGCTTGGGCCAGCACCACAGCCAGGTTTGTAGATATTGTAGTTTTACCATCCGCAGGACCGGCGCTTGTGACCAGGATAACTTTCAGCGGTTGGTCCGTTGCCGCAAAAGAGAGATTTGTACGCATAGTGCGGAATGCTTCGGCGATGGAGGATTTTGGGTATAAGTGGGAGAACAGGTTTCTCTCGCTCTTTTTATGTTTAGGCATTAAATTTCCTCACTTTGTGTATTAGCTGCTGCCGTAGTATGTTCTTGAGCGGCTGTCGGCTCTGGGTATCAATCCCAGAACGGGGAGATCCAGGTGCTGGGCCACGTCTTCCGGGGTTTTGATGGTGTTGTCCAGAAATTCCAGCACCAGGGCCAGCGCCACAGAGGCCATCAGCCCCAGTATTAGTGCTATAGCCATGTTCATACTTTTTTTAGGCTTTACGGGGGAGGACGAGGCCATGGCCGGCGACATTACTACTACGCTGGTATTGCCCAGGTCGATGGAGCGGGCAATTTGAGTCTGGGTGGACTTGTCCGCCAGGAGCTTCCTGGTATCATCCAGCCGCTTTGCTTCGGACATCAGGCGGTCCTGCATTGTCTTTTTACCGGTCAGCTCGGCCTGCAGCTGGTCAATCTGTACATTTAAAGTCATCCGCACCCCGCGGGTACCTGCTACCTGGGCCTCTTTCTCGGCCAGGGCAGCGCTCTTATCGTTTAACTTCTCGACCAAAGAGGTATAGGCGGGATTTATCTCTTCGCTTGCCACCACCTTGCCCTGAGTCTGATCATACTTTTGCACACTGATCACCTGCGGGGTGGTGATCAGGCTTTCTTCCAGGCGTGCCTTCGCGGCTTCCAGCTGCTGCAGCTCCACTTCCGCCCTGGTAAGCTCGGACTGGTACTTGTTCAGGTCCTGGGACTTTGCGGTCAGCTCCTGCTGCAGGAAAGTGACGCCCCTTGGCTGGGAGTCAAAACTCTTTAACTCCTCGGTAGCCTTTTCGAGTTCTTTTTCAGTAACACCCCTCTGATCCTGCATGAACTTGACCGAGCGCTCCATCTGTTCCTGGTTTTTCTCTGAAATTAATTCCAGGAATTCGCTGCTCAAGGTGTTGGCAATGTCCGCAGCTAATTGTGGATCGTTATTGCTCACAGTGACCTCGACCAGGTTGGAGTCCTTGGCCACGGTGGCCTTGATCTGGCTGCCAGGGGAACTGCTTAACTGAAGCTTGTTTTTCACCCGCTGCATCACGGCCTCGCTCTTTAACTCTCCCACATATGTGTTCATGGTCATCACGGGAATCCGCGACATGGAATTCACCAAAGAGTTCAGGTCGCCCTGCCCGGAAACAGTCTGCTGCTTATCCGTTGCCTGGGTAATCAGGAGCAGTGTCTTTGACTCGTAGACCGGCGGCAGTACGAAAAAGCTCAGGATACCGCTGGTAATCACGGAAAGCACGGTAACCAGGGTAATAAGCATACGCCGTTTGCGCAAAATCTTCAGGTACACACGCAGGTCGATGACCTGTTCTTCTGTGTCCATTACTCCATTTTGGTTGTTCAACTTACTTTTTGCCTCCGTAAAAAGATAGAATTCAGAAGACAGAATTCAGGATGAAACATTTAAAAAGATAGAAGGCCGAATAAAAGCACAGACAATGTCGCACATATGGCGACATTTTCATATTTTAATAAGATATACTTCAACAAAAAAAAAGGAATTCCTTCTCACTTTTGAATAAACCTTCAAAAACCTGTAGAAACAATATACAATATAGTAAAAAATATACATTTTTTGTTTTAAAATCATTGCTAACCAATAAGCATATTAATGTTATTTACACACCTTCTGCCAA
>JBAZQW010000204.1:0-4408 GCA_041645005.1 Desulfotomaculaceae bacterium
TTGGCAGGGTAATTTTCCTCTACACTCCGATGTACCTGGCCAACTACTGTGTAAATCAATGTGTTTACTGTGGTTTTCAGGTTCAAAACATGTTCAAGAGGAAGAAACTCACTCTTGCTGAAGTCGCGCATGAAGCTGAAATAATATCGGCAACCGGCCTGAAACACATTCTTATTCTAACCGGGGAGTCCAGGCGGGAATCTCCAGTATCGTATATCAGAGAATGTGTTGAAGTTCTAAAAAAATATTTTACCTCCATTAGTGTTGAGGTTTATCCGTTGGAAGAAAAAGAGTACGCCGAGTTAATTTCAGCCGGGGTGGACGGTTTAACCATATACCAGGAGGTTTACAACGAGGAAGAATACGCCAAACTGCACCTGGCCGGCCCGAAAAGGGACTACCGTTTCCGTCTGGAAGCCCCCGAGCGCGCCTGCCGGGCAGGTATCAGGACAGTCAATGTAGGCGCTTTGCTGGGTTTGGGCGAGTGGCGGAGCGAGTCATTTTTCACTGGTATTCATGCTGATTATCTCCAGAACGCTTTCCCGGAGGTGGAAGTCAGCATTTCTCCGCCCAGGATACGCCCACACCTGGGCGGTTTCCAGCCAGGATTTGAGGTGACAGATAAAAACCTGGTGCAGTTCATGCTGGCCTTCAGACTCTATATGCCCAGGGGGGGAATCACCATTTCCACCAGGGAGCGGGCAGATCTAAGGGATCATCTGGTAAAGTTGGGAGCTACCAAGATGTCCGCCGGTTCCTGTACCGCTGTGGGCGGCAGGTCTGATTCTGAATCCGCCGGCCAATTTGAGATATCAGATGAGCGTAGTGTGACGGAGATGGCCGGAATGCTCTACGTCCAAGGTTACCAGCCGGTCTATAAGGACTGGCAGATGTTATAGCAGGCAAATGCTATGAAGTTTAAGATAATGACATAGGGAGGGTGAAATGGCGCTTAGAAAAAAGTTGAGCAACTTGTTGGGAGCGGATATATACGGTATTACTGCAGAGGAATACTCCCTGGGAAGAAGCAATGTCGAAGTCGTGGCAAGGATGATAGACTCCGGAATCAGGGTTATCCAGTACCGTGAGAAACAAAAAAAAGCCAGGAGTATGTACGAGGAATGCCTGAAGATCAGAGAGATGACCAGAGAAGCCGGTGCGACCTTAATTGTTAACGACCATATCGACCTAGCCTTACTGGTGGATGCGGACGGAGTGCATATCGGACAGGATGATTTGCCTCCGGAAAAGGTACGGGGGTTGGTAGGTGAAGGGATGATTGTCGGCCTTTCCACCCACTCTCCCGCCCAGGCTTTGGCCGCGGTTAAAACTGGGGTCGATTACATTGGAGTAGGCCCCATATTTGCCACAAAGACCAAGAAAGATGTATGTGACCCGGTTGGCCTTGAATACCTTGAATTCGTGGTGCGAAACATTGAGCTTCCCTTTGTGGCCATCGGCGGGATCAAGGAGCATAACATCGCTGAGGTGAGCCGCAGGGGGGCACGCTGTATCGCCGCTGTGACAGAAATTGTTGGCGCTGAAGATATCATTGGCAGGGTGCGTGCGCTGAGGACAGCCATTAACCTAAAGGAGGAATAACCGTGGATTTCACAACCCAGATGGATGCAGCCCGAAGAGGTATTATTACCGGAGAAATGGAAATAGTGGCCCGTAAGGAACTGGTTGACGCCGAAAAGCTGCGTAAACTGGTGGCGGAAGGAAAGGTGGTCATTCCAGCCAATAAAAACCACACCTCTCTGGAACCGTGCGGCATTGGAGAGGGTCTGAAAACCAAGATCAATGTAAATCTTGGAGTTTCAAAGGACTGCTGTAATATTGACGCTGAGCTGGAGAAGGTCCTGTGGGCCATAGAGTTAAAGGCTGACGCTATCATGGACCTTAGTTGTTATGGGAAAACTGAGGAATTCAGGCGCAAGCTGGTGGAAGTATCCCCGGCTGCCATTGGTACCGTACCGGTTTATGACGCGGTGGGCTTCTATGATAAACCGCTGGAAGAAATAACGGCAGAAGAGTTTCTGGGCGTAGCAGAAAAACACGCCCGTGATGGAGTCGACTTTATGACCATCCACGCCGGGATTAACCGGGAGACCGCCGCCAGGTTCAGGAAAACCCCACGGCTTACCAACATCGTCTCTAGGGGTGGCGCCCTGCTGTTCGCCTGGATGGAACTAAACAAACGGGAAAACCCGTTTTATGAGTATTATGACGAACTCCTTGATCTGTGCAGAAAGTATGACGTAACTATCAGTCTGGGCGACGCCTGCCGGCCGGGTTGTATCAAGGACGCCACCGACGCATCCCAGATCCAGGAACTGATTATTTTAGGTGAGTTGACAAAACGTGCCTGGGAGAAGGATGTACAGGTGATGATCGAGGGGCCGGGACATATGGCTTTAAATGAGATAGTGCCAAACATGATTTTAGAGAAGAAGTTGTGCCACGGAGCGCCGTTTTATGTTTTAGGTCCTCTGGTTACTGATATTGCTCCCGGTTATGACCATATTACCAGCGCCATTGGCGGAGCTATTGCCGCTGCCAACGGAGCTGACTTTCTCTGTTATGTCACACCGGCGGAACATCTTCGTCTTCCCAATCTGGAGGATATGAAAGAGGGTATTATCGCCTCGCGCATCGCGGCCCACGCCGCCGATATCGCCAAGGGAGTGCCAGGTGCGCGTCAGTGGGATGACAAAATGAGTGAGGCCAGGCGCAACCTGGACTGGCCAGGGATGTTCAAATTGGCGCTGGATCCGGAGAAAGCTATCCGTTACAGAGATGAATCCAGGCCGGAGAATGAAGACACCTGTACCATGTGCGGTAAGATGTGCGCTGTACGCAATATGAATAAAGTTTTAAATGGAAAGAGCCCTATGTAAAAAAAACTTATAAGGCTAGTTTTGCAGTTTTTGGTATATAATAATTTTGAAGAGAGAACAAAATAAAAGGGGTTGGTTGACATCAACAAAGTAACTAAAGGCCCTTCCACGGTGCTTTTTCCTGTACCAGTAGTTCTTGTGACAACCTGCCTGGAAGGTGGCAGCCCGGATATTGTCACTATCGCCTGGACAGGGATCATGAGTTCCGAACCACCGGTAGTGTACATCGGCGTTCGCCCTGTAGGCAGATATTCTTACCAGCTGATCAAGGAGTCAGGGGAATTTGTGATTAATATACCTTCAGCCGGTCAGGCCAGGGTGGTTGATTACTGCGGCATGATTTCCGGCAGGGATGTGGATAAATTTAAGGAAACAGGGCTGACCCCAATACCCGCATCACAGGTTAAAGCTCCTTTGATCGCTGAATGTCCCGTCAATGTCGAGTGCCGGGTTAGACAAACCATTCCCCTAGGCAGCCATGATGTGTTTATTTCAGATGTGCTGGCGGTTCACTACAATAAGGATGTTCTGGATGAGAAAGGCCGTCCGGATTTTGAAATAATTGAACCATACGGTTATTGCTCCGGTGAATACAGGCTGATTACTAAAAAATTGGGTTATTATGGGTATTCAAAAAAGATAAAGTAGACCCGCTTAACCTGAATAGGCACTTGTTTGCCCGACGCGGAGCATCTGGACGAGCGGTTCAATACCAGCAACTTTTAATCAGTAGCCTATAAGAGCCACGGGCTCTTTTCTTTTTTGCGTTATATGGAACCAGATTAATATATCAGGTTGGCCCGCCGTCTTCAGTGAGATGTTTATGGTTCACATAATATCGGCTAGTTTTTCCGTACGGCCTGTTGTCTATTACAATGGTTTTAGCTCAAAGAAGGATCTGAAAGTTTTATGTTTAATCCTTAGACATACTAAAAGGTTGGATTAAGGAAATAACAAAGGGTCTAAGATAAAAGCACTCTTTAAGCCTTAAGGGATAAGGGGAGGTTTTGTTTGTGGAAACGCTGCTTGGACAAACGCTTATAAAAATTATTAAAGGGGATATTACCACACAGGAAACCGAGGCTATTGTAAATGCGGCCAACTCAGGGCTGATGGGCGGGGGAGGGGTGGACGGCGCCATCCACCGTGCCGGCGGACCCCAGATCCTGACGGAGTGCAGGGAAATCCGCGCCAGGCAGGGCATGCTGCCCGCCGGCAAGGCTGTCATCACCGGCGGAGGCCGACTCAAGGCGTGCTACGTTATTCATACGGTCGGCCCGGTTTGGTCCGGCGGCGGCAGGGGCGAGGATGAGCTTTTGCGCAGTGCCTACCACAGCTGCCTGTCCCTGGCCAGGGAACAGGGGATTCGTTCAATTTCCTTCCCGTCAGTCAGCACCGGTGTATACCATTTCCCCGTTGACCGGGCGGCGAGGATCGCTCTCCGTGAAGTGCGGGATTTTGTGAGCGGCCGGCCCTGGTTTGAAGAGGTGCGTTTTATTCTTTTCAGC
>JBAZQW010000205.1:0-4406 GCA_041645005.1 Desulfotomaculaceae bacterium
TGTGCTATGTTATAAAAGCGGACTAAAGTCCGCTTTTCCTTTTTCCCCTTCATTCTGACTTCTGACTCCTGTATTCTGTATTCTACTATTGCGCTTTCTTATCCAGCTTCGCCACAAAAACCAGGATCTTGGCAATAGCTTCATAGAGATTGGGAGGTATTTCCACGCCAATACCCAGGTCATATAAGGTTTTGGCCAGAGCTTTATCCTTATATACAGGAACTCCCGCCTTTTCAGCTACTTCTCTGATCTGCTTTGCCTTCAGTCCCCGGCCCGCCGCAACTACAACGGGAGCAGTGTCTTTTCCCGGCTCATAGCGCAGTGCGGTGGCAATTTCCTTTCTCAGGTCTTCTTCCATTACCTCACCTCATACCTTATGGTCGCAGCAATCCTTCCACTACAGCGCCAAGTTCCGATCTGGCCTGACTGGTTAGAGAAACCTCTTTAAAAATATCCATGATTTCTTTATGTCCCGCGGCTTTTGCCTCTGACTTTTCCTCCTCTGGCCGGGCAAAAAAACGGACCTCCGGAAAAAGCTCGGACCGCAGGGGGAGGGGAATAAAGACGGGAACAGGAAGAGGCTGCGGTGTTGTTTGCTGCGCTTCCACACGCATGGATTGTCCGGCCGTAAGGTTTACACCTTCAGTCTCAATCGCCTTTTGGGCTGCGGTCGTTACGTCGTGAACACGCGCCGCAGCTTCCGTCCTGGCGGCGGGAGACGTTAAGCTGTTGCTCTGGTAAGCCATTTCCTGCAGTATGGCGGTTATTCCGTAGATGTTCATATAATAAAATATCGTACTTTAACTGGCTTTTGTAAAGAGCATTAAAAAGGTTTTTTTCTCAAAGCAGGAATTTTAATCAAAAAAAAGAAACCTGGACAATATACGAGGTGATAGAATGGGATTTTTGGCAATATTCACATCTTCATTTGTTATCGCGTTTTCAGGGGCGATGATGCCAGGCCCGCTTCTGACCGTAACCATAGGTGAAAGCGCCCGCCGTGGCTTTATTGCTGGTCCGCTGCTTATTCTTGGGCATGCGGTTCTTGAATTGACTCTGATCCTGGCCCTGGCGGCAGGCCTCTCGACCTTTTTGACAAAGGCCGGTGTGTCCCACACGATAGCGGTGCTAGGCGGCGCTTTTTTGATTTATATGGGCTGGAGTATGGCCAGGGACGCTTATGCCGGGAAAATTTCACTCAAGGCGGTCACCCAGGTGAAACAAGTGGAAGTGAGACAAGGGGACGGTTCTCCTGTCTCACCACATAACCGTCTGCACCCGGTTCTGGCAGGCATTCTGTTCAGTGTTTCCAACCCTTATTGGATGCTTTGGTGGGCTACAATCGGTTTGGGATATATTACTTTGTCCATGCAAAGAGGTTTTTTAGGTCTTTCCCTTTTTTTCAGCGGTCACATTTTAGCGGACCTGGTCTGGTACAGTCTGATCTCAGCTGCTGTGGCAGGCGGTATAAAGTTCCTAAGCAACAGGATCTACCGCGGCATCCTGGTGGCATGCGGCATTTTCCTGTTGGGACTGGGCGGCGGCTTCATTTATTACGGAATTTTTGCTTAATCTCAAAAACCATGGAAATACTTGTACTAATAAAAATATTGTTTTTGGGAGTGATAGACAATATGACAGTAGTATTTTGTGGTATTTGCCCGCACCCCCCGATAGCGGTGCCAGAAGTCGGTGGTAATGAGGCGTCAAAGGTTTCGGCCACCCAGGAGTCTATGCTGGAAGTAGGCAGGCTGGTAAAAAAGAGCGGCGCCGGGACAATTGTTATTATTTCGCCCCACGCGGCAGTTTTCCGGGATATAGTGGGAATTAACCTTTCACCACAGCTAAAAGGTGAT
This sequence comes from Desulfotomaculaceae bacterium, assembly GCA_041645005.1. GTDB lineage: Bacteria > Bacillota > Desulfotomaculia > Desulfotomaculales > Pelotomaculaceae > Pelotomaculum_B. Next base: position 1,857 of record JBAZQW010000205.1, read on the forward strand.
CTTGGAAACTTCAGGGCCGGGAACGTCAGGTGCATTCTGGAGAATGACCTGGCCCTGGCGCGAGAGATCATGTCGCAGGCCGCTGATTTGGGACTGACAGCGGCGGGACTCACCGCGGAAGAAGAAGATCTGTATGGGATAAGCCTTCGCCTGGACCATGGTGTGGTTGTTCCTCTATACTTCCTGCGTCAAGCCGGGGTGGACCTGCCCCTGGTGCACGTTTCAATGACGGTGGCGCCTCCTGAAAAGCTATACCTGTTTGGCCTCGCTGTCCGCAAAGCGGCCGAAGCGCTTGGCCGCAAGGTTGCTCTTCTGGCCAGCGCTGATCTCTCCCACGGGTTGACCCATGACGCACCCGGTGGTTACCTGCCAAGAGGCCAGGAATTTGACGGGAAGTTAGCCGGGTTGCTGGCCGTCCCTGATGTGGAAGGGTTAATTAAGATGGACCGTGATCTGGTCGAACAGGCCGGCGAGTGCGGTTACAGGTCTATCATCATGATGTTGGGAGCCATGGATGGCCTTGATGTCAAGGCAGAGGTTCTTTCCTATGAGGGACCTTTCGGGGTGGGCTACCTGGTGGCCTCTTTTCAGCCGCTTGGGAAAAACCCGGAACGCTCTCTCTTAAATAAAATACAAGCCGAAAAAAGGGAAAAAGCGGCGCAGCGCCAGGCCCGGGAAAGCTACCTGGTTAAACTTGCCCGCGCCACCCTGGAAAGTTACGTTAGCGGGTCACCACCGCCGGATCTAACTGATATACCCGGGGAATTCAGGGGGAAGGCGGGTGTGTTTGTATCAATTAAGAGAAACGGCAACCTGCGTGGCTGCATAGGGACCATTGAGCCAACCAAAGCGAGTATAGTTGAAGAAGTGACAGCCAATGCAATCAGTGCCGGTATTCATGATCCACGTTTCCAGCCGGTTCGCGGGGAGGAATTGAGCGATCTGGAGTATTCCGTGGATGTACTTCAGCCAGCCGAGACAATAGAAGGTATACATGAACTTGATCCGAAAAAATACGGGGTGATAGTTCGCTCGGGCAGGAGGAGCGGGCTGCTGTTGCCCAACCTGGAAGGAATCGATTCAGCAGGTGAACAGGTTGATATAGCACGTCAGAAAGCCGGGATCAGGCCGGATGAACCGGTAAAGCTGGAGCGCTTCGAAGTGGTAAGATACAAGTAAGGGGGGATTTAAGTGCGTGAAGCTCTGTATTATGAAAAGAGGGAGAAAAACGCGGTTGCCTGCGCTCTTTGCCCGCATTTATGCGAGATAAGGGAGGGGAAAGCGGGTATCTGCCGTTTCAGGCAAAACCGTGGTGGCACTCTTTTTGCCGCGAACTATGGCCAGGTATCATCTTTTGGCCTCGATCCGATTGAAAAAAAACCTTTATATCATTTTTACCCCGGCTCTTATATCTTTTCCATCGGTACTGTTGGATGCAATTTTGGGTGCGGGTTTTGCCAGAACTGGCAGATTGCCCATGGTGATCCCACTACGACTGATGTTACCCCCGAGCGACTGGTTGAGAATGCCCGGGATTATATTGATATGGGTTATCCCAATATAGGTGTTGCCTACACTTACAATGAACCCTTTATGTGGTACGAGTTTGTATTGGATGCCGCCCGACTGGTTAAAGAAGCAGGGCTGAAAAATGTCCTGGTCACCAACGGCTCTGTCAATGAGGCACCCCTGCGCGAAATCCTGCCTTTTATTGACGCTATGAATATCGATGTTAAGGGTTTCACGGAAGATTATTATAGAGTATACTGCAAGGGCAGCCTTGGGCCGGTGCTGCGGACGGTTGAAACAGCATACCGGGAATGCCATGTTGAGCTGACTACCCTACTGGTAACCGGTTTGAATGACTCGCCGGATGAGATCGAGCGGCTGACGGACTGGATTGCTTCCCTGGACCGGGACATCCCGCTGCATTTTTCACGGTACTTCCCCATGTACAATGTTGACCTGCCGGCCACGCCGCTGGAAAAGCTCATAGAGGCCAGGGAAATAGCCAAAAAGAAACTCTCTTACGTTTATATCGGCAACGCCCAACTGCCGGGGACTAGTGACACTTTTTGTCCCAATTGCGGGGATGAGGTGATCAGCAGGATTGGCTATTCAGCTCGCGGGGTCGGCCTGGCAGGCAGGAATTGCAGCAACTGCGGCAGTGAAATCAAGTTTGTCGGGAAGATTTTCGAATAACATAACCATGTTAACATTACTGGGCATAGCGTTAATATACCTGGCAAAACTGGACAGAGTTCAGCCCTTGATTTATTGATAATAAATTTTCATACTAAGTTGTATCACTACTGATGCAACACAAAATTTACGGTGTCCTTTGTCTTGATCACGCTAACCTTCTGCTCGGGCCTGTGTGAATCGGTATGCGCCTCGATCAGGTAGATGCCCGGTGGCAGGTTGTTGAAAAAATACCTGCCGTTGCTGCCGGTGTTTGTGGTAGCTTTTATTTCGCCGCTTTCCATGTCCTTGGCGTTGACAGTGGCGCCGTTGATGGGAGAACTGTTGTTGAAGTCAGTCACCGAACCA
>JBAZQW010000206.1:0-4397 GCA_041645005.1 Desulfotomaculaceae bacterium
ATCCGCTCGCGCGAGGATGCCATCGATTACGCCGAAGCCAGGGGCATCCCGGTGCCGGTTACCAAGGCCAGGCCTTACAGCCTCGACCGCAACATGTGGCACCTGAGCCACGAAGGGGCTGACCTGGAAGATCCGTGGAACGAGACTAAAGAAGACGTTTTACTCCTGACCACCCCGCCTGAAAAAGCGCCGGACCAGCCGTTGTACGTGGAACTCGATTTCGAGCGGGGTATCCCTGTCAAACTGGACGGAGTTGCTCTCGACCCGGTTACTCTTATTGAGAAGCTTAATGTCATCGCCGGGGAAAACGGCGTGGGCATCGTGGATATGGTTGAAAACCGCCTGGTGGGGATGAAATCCAGGGGTGTGTACGAAACACCGGCCGGCACGGTTCTTTTTGCCGCTCACCGCGAGCTGGAGCTTTTAACCCTGGACCGCGCCACCCTCCACTTTAAAGAAATGGTTGCCTTGCGTTACGCCGAGCTGGTTTATGACGGTGTCTGGTTTGCCCCCCTGCGGGAGGCGCTTGATGCCTTTGTGGACATGACCCAGACGACGGTTACCGGTACCGTGCGGCTGAAGCTTTACAAGGGGAACTGCACCCCCGCGGGCACAAAGTCTCCTTACTCCCTTTACGACCAGGAACTTTCCACGTTTGGGCGCGAAGAGATTTACAACCAGCGCGACGCTGAAGGGTTCATCAACCTTTTCGGCCTGCCGCTGAAAGTACGGGCGCTGATGGAGAAGAAAGCGGGACTGAAGTAATAAAACAGAATTTCAAAAACGATGACTAATCAAAATTACCAGCCAGGTAATCCCCGGTTGCCTTTCCCCCGGGGGTTATTTATTTCTACGAAGACCGTTTTGTATTTTCGACTATAACTCATTTTAAAAATAATAAAGGTAATGCAGCTGCTGAAACCCTGTTTTCGCAGCTGTTGTTAACTTAAGATCGGTCAACATCCAGTTTACTGGGGAATCGTATTTTTAGTAAACTAATGGCTACAAATGGCAAATAAATACCCGTTCTTTAATGTGTCAAAAAGTTAAATATTCCGTATCTTATATAAGGTTAAAATTTGAAAGAAGGGATAAAATGAAGCCGTTTTGTTGCCAGGTGCTGATTAATGGAGACTTGGAAATCCCCTGCCATAAACCGCCGGCTGAACAAATTATTCTTGCGATTGTAGAGCCTGTGGTGGATAGAGTCATTGTTATAGAAAACAAGGTTATTGTCCGCGGCCATTTGGATATTCGTATAGAGTATGTCGCCGATGTGAATGATTGTTCACAACCTGTCCACTTTGTCCACTATGCTATACAGTATAACTGCCTGATTGATTATCCATGTTTAAAGGATTGTACAGAAGTAAGAGTTTTCCCGGAAATAGAATATAAAGAATTTTGTCTTGTTGACAAGAGGACCATTTCAAAGCTTATAGTTGTCAAAATCTGTGTTGAAAGGAAACATGAAGAACCAGTCAATAATTACCATCCCAAATTCCCCTGTTTTGGATCTTTTCCTGCTCGCAGTAGAGCTTTCCAGCGTTTTTTGTTTTTTTGAAAACATTTTATTATTTGGCTTAAGAAGATTTATAGAAGAGAGGTGAAAAAATGTCATTTTTTGAGCGTCTTAAATCCCGCAAACTCATCATGTCTATCCTGGCCGCTATAGTAGGGGCTATAAAAGTATATTACCCTGATTTTCCGGAGCAAGCATTGTACACTATAGTTGGCTCACTAATGGGATACGTTTTAGTTGAAGGTGTTGTCGATGCTACAAAACGCTATGTTGTAACTAGCGATACTGATGTGCTTGACAATAAAATAACAAATTTGGTGAAGCGATTAAGTGAAATACTTAATGAACTCCAGCAGATAGGTAAAAAAGATAGTCAGTCTTAATCGGTCAAATATTTACATAATAATGATAAAAACATTAAAAAGCGTCTGTGGTGATACTCACAGGCGTATTGTTTTTTTACAACAAGGTTAACCAGGAAACCAAACTCAAATGAAATCAGTGCTGTAGAATGTATTTTAATTAAATGCCGGGTTTGAACGTTGTACATTCATACCCGGCACTTGATGAAAGGCATTTTTTTACAGGTTTTAAATCTAAGGACAGCAATACTTGACACCGACAAACAACACGATGTCTTTCTTAATGGTCCTTGGACTAAGCAGGTGATGCTGTTCATGTTCCACCAGGATTACCGGACAGAGCTTTTTGTCAGTATCCAGATCAGGCCACAAAATCATACCGGTAAAGGGTTTGCTGAAGTGAGCAAAGTGTTCGGTCTGCTGTTCATCAGTGGCGACATAGGTGACGCCCATGTCGACAAAACCTTTGACCAGTATTTTGTATCCGTCTATTGTATTGAATGAATCGATGTATTTTACCAGGGTCGTTACAGTAAAGTCCGTGATCCGTTCGGCGTCCGGCTTTTGTTCCGGTATGACCAGTTCCCCGTCAACCAGAAGCTGAGTAAAGTGTTCCGGCAGGTTGTCGACGATGTACGTATTTTCGGTTACTGCGGTTAAACCGGCGCAGTCGGTAGCCACGGCCTTGACCACGTGGGATCCTTCAGCGAACTCTGTAGTGTCCCAGTCAAAAACAAACTCGCTGGTCTTTACGTTGCCCAGAGTGATCGTCCGGACCAACTGGCCGTCGATGTACAGTTCAACCTTGGCCAGGCATTCATTATCCTGGGCAGTTACTAGAATTGGCACCGTGCCGGAAACCGTGGAGCCGTCCGTGGGTGAGGGTATCTGCACAGCCGGGGGAGTGTTATCCACCACAACATTAATTTGCTGCTGGGTGATATTGTTACACTGGTCGGCGGCCGTTGCCCTGATGATTTTAGGCCCGTCGGAGACAGTGGTGGTATCCCAAGGTAAAGCATAGTCGTTGTTAAAGGGCACAGTGACTGTGCCGATAAGATTAAAGGTGCTGCCGCCGTCACTGGAATACTCAAAAGTCACGCCGGTAACGCTTACGTTGTCAGTTGCGGAAGCAATAAGTGTTATAGTATCGCTGATAAAGTCTCCGTTGAGAGGTGTTTTGAAGATTAATACAGGAGGCGTATTATCAATTGTAAACGGGGCATCGGATACGTCTTCAGCAGTTAAATAACCATCGAAAGCAACAACTTTTATAAGATAATTATCACCGCTTGACAAGGAGGAAGTATCCCAGAAGAAGGATGTAGTTGTGATGCTGCTTGCCAGGAGAGTAAATGTGGCGCCTCCGTCGGCTGAGTACAGGATGGAATAAGTTAACGGGTCACCGTCAGGATCAGAAGCAGTCCATGTTATGGTGGTTCCCGGCAAACAAATTATTTCTCCACCGTTGGGGAAGGTGACTGTAACCTCTGGCGGTTGATCGACAATAACGTCTCTTATGGAAGAAGAAAACTTATTGCATTGATCAAAAGCTGTCGCTCGCAGTTTGTAATTTCCACCCGGTACCGCTGTTGTATCCCAGGTGGTACTGTAGGTATTACCGCTAACAGGTGTAGTCTGTGAGCTGATCAGAAAATAGGTAATGCCATCTGCTGAATATTCAAAATCCACTCTGGCAACACCAACATTATCAGTTGCCGATGCGCTGATTGTGATCGTGCCGCTGACAATGCTGTTATTTGGCGGCGCAGTCAAATTTACTGAGGGTGGGGTGTTATCAACGGTAAAAGGCCCGTTGGACTGGTCTTGAGCAGTTAATATACCGTCAGAAGCTGTAACCCTAACAATATAATTGTTTCCAGTGGGTAAACTGCTGGTGTTCCAGAAGTAAGGACTGCTGGTGAGCCCACTGGCGATTGTAGTAAATGTTGTACCGCCATTTGAAGAATATTCGAGTGTAAAAGTCAACGGGTCTCCGTCCGGGTCGGAAGCCGTCCAGGTGATATTGATACCCTGACATACCAGCTCTCCACCGTTAGGGCTGACTAGAGTAACTGTAGGCGGCTCATCTACGATAACATTAATCTCAGAAAAAGCGCTGTTATTACACTGGTCAAAAGCTGTGGCCCTGAGTTTATATGAACCGCTTGTTAAGGGACTTGTATTCCACGGCGTGGAGTAGGTATTGCCGCTTACCGGCGTAGTCTGGGAACTGATCAGAGTATAGGTGATGCCATCCGGTGAATAAGCAAAATCTACCTTAGCCACACTAATATTATCTGTTGCCGTTGCGCTGACTGTGATCGTGCCGCTGGCGATGCTGTTATTGGGCGGCGCAGTCAAATTTACTGAGGGTGGGGTGTTATCAATGGTAAAAGGCCCGTTGGACTGGTCTTGAGCAGTTAATATACCGTCAGAAGCTGTAACCCTAACAATATAATTGTTTCCAGTGGGTAAACTGCTGGTGTTCCAGAAGTAAGGACTGCTGGTGA
>JBAZQW010000208.1:0-4374 GCA_041645005.1 Desulfotomaculaceae bacterium
TATACCCTGGGCGGCACCGGCGGGGGCATCGCCTTCCGGAGCTCTGACCTGATTGAGATAGCTGATCGCGGCCTCAAGATGAGCAGGATCGGCCAGGTGCTGTTAGAGCAGAGTGTCGCCGGCTGGAAAGAAATAGAGTACGAGGTGATGCGGGACGGGGCGGATAACTGCATTACTATCTGCAATATGGAGAACATTGACCCGGTGGGCATTCATACCGGTGACAGCATAGTGATCGCGCCTTCCCAGACCCTGTCCGACAAGGAGTACCAGTTCCTGCGCTCCGCTTCCCTGCGGGTAATCCGGGCGCTGAAGGTGGAGGGTGGCTGCAATATCCAGTTTGCCCTGGACCTGAAAAGCATGGATTACTATGTGATCGAGGTCAATCCCAGGGTCAGCCGCTCCAGCGCCCTGGCCTCCAAGGCCACAGGATATCCTATCGCCAAAATAGCGGCCAAAATAGCCATCGGCCTGACCCTGGATGAAATAACCAACCCGGTTACCGGCAAAACATGCGCCTGTTTCGAACCCGCCCTGGATTACGTGGTGGTTAAAATACCCCGCTGGCCTTTCGACAAGTTTGGCAGCGCGGACCGTATCCTGGGCACCCAGATGAAAGCCACCGGGGAAGTTATGGCTATCGACCGTACTTTTGAAGGAGCGCTCTTAAAAGCGGTGCGCTCCCTGGAGATAGGCGTGGACAGCCTGCATTGGCGCGGGTCCGCCAGTTGGACGGAAATGGAACTGGAAGAGAAACTGACTTACCCCAATGACCTCAGGTTGTTCGCCATTGCCGAGGCCTTCAGGCGCTTCTGGAGTATGCGGGAAATCGCCCAGTTAACAATGATCGACTATTTCTACTTAAGCAAGATCAGGGGAATTGTGGATCTGGAAAATGAGCTGCGCTCAGCCGGGCTTGATCTGCCGGCGGAACTCTTGCGGCGGGCTAAAGTACGCGGCCTGCCTGACTCGCTGATTGGACGGTTGACCGGTCAGACGGGAAGCAGCGTCTACAATATACGCAAAAAAAACGGGATTATCCCATCCTATAAGATTGTGGATACCTGTGCCGCCGAATTTGAAGCGGCTACTCCGTATTATTATTCCACTTATGAAGTGGAGGACGAGGTGGTTGCCTCCGGACGTCCGAAAGTGCTGGTCCTGGGCTCCGGGCCAATCAGGATCGGCCAGGGCATAGAGTTTGACTACTGCTCGGTGCATTCGGTCTGGGGCCTGCAGCGTGAGGGTATAGAGGCGGTGATCATAAACAATAACCCGGAAACGGTGAGCACCGATTTTGACACCGCGGATAAACTATATTTCGAACCGCTGGCTTTAGAAGATGTCCTGAATGTTATTGACAAGGAAAAACCCATCGGTGTTATTGTGCAATTTGGCGGGCAAACGGCGATCAACCTTGCCGCCGGCCTGCATGCCAGGGGTATAAAGATACTGGGCACTCCGGTCGAATGTATTGACGCGGCCGAAGACCGGGACAAATTTGAAAAACTTCTCACAGGTTTAGGCATTCCCCAGTCTGAAGGCAAATCGGCCACCACTGTGGAAGAGGCCAGAGAAATTGCGGAAATACTGGGTTATCCGGTGTTGGTGCGCCCTTCCTACGTCCTGGGAGGACGGGCTATGGAAATCGTATCCAGCCACGCGGAACTGCTTAAATACATGACGGAAGCGGTCAAGGTTTCTCCCAGGCACCCGGTGCTGGTGGATAAATATATCCACGGCAAAGAGGTGGAAGTGGACGCCATTGGTGACGGTCAGGCTCTTTTCATTCCTGGTATTATGGAGCATATCGAGCGGGCCGGGGTTCATTCCGGGGACAGCATCGCAGTTTATCCCCCCCAGACCCTGAGCCAGCAGGAGATAGACAAAATCGTGGATTATACCTTGCGGATCGGACGGGCGCTAAAGGTTAACGGTCTGATCAACATCCAGTACGTGGTTGGTGAGGACGGCGTCTTTGTTTTAGAGGTAAACCCGCGGGCCTCCCGCACCGTTCCGGTGCTGAGCAAAGTCACTGGCGTCCCCATGGTTCAGGCCGCGACCAGGGCCATGCTGGGCCGCAGCCTGGCCGACCTTGGCTACAGTGAGGGACTGGGTGGGTATTCAGGGTTTATTGCTGTTAAAGCTCCCGTATTCTCTTTTGAAAAACTTAGTTTGGTGGAGATATCCCTCGGTCCGGAGATGAAGTCCACTGGCGAGGTAATGGGAATTGACCGTTCTTTTCCGGGCGCTCTCTTTAAGGCCATGCGCGCCTCGGGGTTGCGGGTTGATTTCAGCGGCGACGTGGTTTTTTCCGTTGCGGACCGCGATAAGGAGGAAGCGGGAGGTGTGGCCCGCGCGTACGCGGACCTCGGGTTTACCCTGAGAGCCACGCCAGGTACGGCAAAATCGCTGAAAAAAGCCGGCCTGGAAGTTCTGGAAGTGCTGGAAGTAGATGACACTGTCCCCCTGGTCCGTTCCGGATCAGTAGGCCTGGTGATCAACACACCAACCAAGGGTAAGGTCACAGGCCGGCCTGGTTTTCTTTTAAGAAGGGCGGCAGCGGAGTACAAAGTACCCTGCCTGACCTCGCTTGACACTGCCCGTGCGCTTACTGTGGCGCTGCGCTGCCTGAGACAGGGTGACGAACCGTTCCCGGTCGGCATGACCGAATTGGGACGTGGGGAAGACATTTTGACAGGATGAACAGGGTTCTGGAATAGACTTAAATTATGATAATACTCGTGTGGAATATCAACTTGTTAATCCTGTCAAATTGTTTTTATTTCTAGGAAAGAAGGGATTTTAGAGTTGGGGCCTGGGAAAGTTAATTTAAAGGGGCGTGACCTCTTAAGCCTGCACGATTTAACGCCGGAGGAATTGGCGGCTATCCTCGAGCTGGCGGGAGAACTGAAAGAAAAACAAAAGCAGAACATCCCCCACCCTTTATTGGTGGGTAAGACTCTGGGTATGATTTTTCAGAAATCATCCACCCGTACCAGAGTTTCTTTCGAGGTGGCCATGTACCAGTTGGGCGGTTACGCGTTGTTTTTAAACGCGAATGACCTGCAGTTGGGGCGAGGCGAGACCATCGCCGACACTGCCAGGGTGCTCTCCCGCTACCTGGACGGGATTATGATCCGCACTTACGCCCAGGCTGATGTGGAAGGACTGGCGCGGTACGCCGACATTCCGGTGATCAACGGTCTCACCGACCTGACCCACCCCTGCCAGGTACTGGCCGATTTGCTGACCATCAAAGAACGGAAAGGCAAGCTGGCGGGGCTAAGACTGGCCTATGTGGGAGACGGCAACAATGTCTGCCATTCACTTCTTTTCGGCTGTGCCAAGGTGGGTATGGACATCAGCGTTGCCTCACCGGAAGGATACAAGCCCAAGCAGGAAATCGTCCGCCTGGCTACAGAGGACGCCAAGCAAACCGGAAGCAGGGTGGAAATATGCACTGACCCGGTAATGGTTGTCGCAGATGCTGACGTGGTGGTAACTGACGTATGGGCCGGTATGGGGCAGGAGGCGGAACAGACCAAGCGGGTTTCAGCTCTTTTGCCGTACCAGATTAACCCGGCGCTGGTCAGCCACGCCAAGACTGACTACATTTTCCTCCACTGCCTGCCGGCGCACCGGGGTGAAGAGGTAGTGGATGAGATTATTGACGGGCCGAATTCAGCTGCCTGGGACGAGGCGGAAAACCGCCTGCACGCTCAGAAGGCCGTGCTGTCGATGCTGCTGTAATTGGGACGTGAGACGTGGGACATGGGACGTGAGAAAAAGAAGTCTTAGTCTAAAAGGCGTATGTTAAATAAAAGATGGCGTACTCGGATTTATCCGGGCAAATAAGTAATGACAGGTTTTAATACGGCAAAGTTTTGTGCGACTAAAGTCGCACCTGCAATTTAGATAAGGAGTTGGTAGAATATATGGCAAAAGTAGTGCTGGCTTACTCCGGGGGGCTGGATACCTCAATTATCATCCCCTGGCTGAAGGAAAACTACGGCTATGAAGTTATCGCCATGACGGCGGACCTGGGCCAGGGTGAAGAACTGGCGCCCCTGAACGAGAAGGCGATTAAAACCGGCGCCAGCAAGATCTATATTGAGGACGCCAGGCGGGAGTTTGTGGAGGAGTACATATTTCCGACGTTAAAAGCAGGCGCACTCTACGAGGGCAAGTACCTGCTGGGCACATCCATGGCCCGCCCGCTGATAGCCAAAAAGCTGGTGGAAGTGGCCAGAAAGGAAGGGGCCGAGGCAATAGCCCACGGCGCTACCGGCAAAGGCAATGACCAGGTCCGCTTTGAACTGGCGGTAAAAGCCCTGGCGCCTGACTTGAAGATTATCGCACCCTGGCGGGAGT
>JBAZQW010000209.1:0-4351 GCA_041645005.1 Desulfotomaculaceae bacterium
TGTTTTCAGGGTTAATTCTCTGAATCCTCGCGTTATTAAAGGAGTTATCAGTTATAATTCCTGCCTGCGCGCCGGTTAGAAAAACTGCGGGGCAGCCTGTCTTTTGCACGGTGGCCGCCATGATCATTCCTGAAATTATCTCACCGCAGTGCATTAAAAGATCTGATTCCCTTGGAGGCAGTTCTTTGCCGGTGTTTTGCGCAAAAGAAAGCAGCGTATCGGTAGCATAGGGGTCGCCCAGGCGCCCGATGGCGGAAACAACAACCACAGGCTCGTAACCTTCCTGCTTGGCCCCGGCAATCTTTGCGGCAGCTTTCGCACGCAAATCATCGCTGCTAAGCGAAGAGCCCCCAAACTTCTGAACAATAAAATTCATGAGCCGGTCTCCTTTAGATGATCTTCAAGCTGCCGGGAATCGAAAGTTAGAAGGTTAGTGTTTTAAAAAGCTCCCGTATTTAACTACAAGCTCTGCGATCTGTACAGCATTGGTAGCTGCGCCCTTACGGATCTGATCCGCCACCACCCAGATATTCAAGCCGTTTGGGATGGAATTGTCCTCCCTGATCCGTCCTATAAAGACCTCGTCAAGATTGGAAGTATAAAGCGGCATGGGATATTTCTTTTCAGAAGGGTCATCCAGCAATACGATACCGGGAAATTCCTCAAACAACTTTTTAGCCTCAGCAGCGGTAACTTTTTTCTCGGTTTCAATGTTAACCGCTTCCGAATGGCTGCGGTATACCGGCACCCTTACTGTAGTGGCGGTAATGGCAATGGAATCGTCGTGCAGTATTTTTTGGGTCTCCTTGACCATCTTCCATTCTTCCTTAGTATAGTCCATGTCCATGAAAACATCTATGTGCGGTATCAGATTAAATGCAATCTGGTATTGAAAAACTTTTGGGATCGCTTCGCCCCCCGCGAGTACAGTACCAGTCTGTGCTATCAGTTCTTCTATCCCTTCCCGGCCTGCTCCCGATACTGCCTGGTAAGTCGATACCACCACCCTCTTAATTCTAGCGGCGTCATGAATCGGCTTGAGGGCAACCACCATTTGGATGGTTGAACAGTTGGGATTCGCTATAATTCCTTTATGCCATTTCACATCTTCAGGGTTGACCTCGGGCACCACCAGCGGGACTGCGGGATCCATCCTGAAATTACTGCTGTTATCAATGACCACTGCTCCCCGCTCAACCGCCGCCGGCCCGAATTCCTTGCTGGCCACGCCCCCGGCAAAAAGGGCGATATCCATTTCCTGAAAAGAATCAGGTGTGGTAACCTCAACAATATAGGGCTTGCCCCTGAAGAACATCTCTTTGCCCGCGGAGCGGGTAGTAGCGCAGAGTTTAAGCTCTCCTACCGGAAAGTTACGTTCCTCGAGGATCTTGAGCAGTTCCTGACCGACCGCGCCGGCTGCGCCAACTATGACCACATTGTACTTTTTCAAACCTCTTTCACCCCAATGCAAAAGTTTTAGTATATATTTTAAAGCCGGCGGCTGCTGCCAAACAGCTTGTCATTTTCAAACAGAAAATTTAATTTTAAAAACTATATACAATTATTAATTGAATTTTAAAAAAAATCAACAGGTATTCTCCCGGAAATTTTTAAACTTTTTTATGAATGTTGATAAGCAGTTAAAATGGGTTGATATTGTCTGCCTTTCAGCGCCTCGAGAATTGTTTCAGTGATCAGATCCCACCTGGCTACCAGGGAATTCGGTTTTCCCACCGGATTATCCTGACCGAAGGGCACCATGTATATATTTTTCACATTGAGCAGCAGTCCGATGTTTTTAGCGTTCATACCAAGCCCGTCGTTGGTAGATATGGCCAGCACCACAGGACGCTGATTGCGCAAATGAGATTTTACCGACATTAAGACAGAACCATCTGTGATCCCGTTCGCTATTTTGGCCAGGGTGTTTCCTGTGCAGGGCGCAACCACTATAACATCAAATAGTCTCTGCGGCCCGACAGCTTCTACCTCAACCATTGTGCTGAATGCCTTGTGGCCAGTTATATCAAGCAGCATCTTTTTCCACTTCCAGCTTGTACCGTATTTTGTATCTGTGGTATCAACGGCGGTACTAATTATAGGAAAAACTTCCGCCCCTTCATCAACCAAATGCCGCACCTGAGGCATGACCCGATCCATACAGCAATGAGACGCGGTCAGGCCAAAACCGATTTTGTTCCCTTTTAAACGCATAAAGCACCTCCATAACCAAAGCCAACTAACTGTAGTCCGATTCCTCCAACAGAAGCCTGGTGATAACTTGCGCCAGTATTTTACCGGCTGTTCTGGGAGCTACTTTGCCGGGAAGTCCGGGCGCCAGGACGGCCTTAATGCCCATGCTTTCAGCTTTCTGGAAGTCTACACCTCCCGGAGCGGAAGCAAGATCGATTATTACTGTCTCCGGGGACAATCTTTCCAGTAACTCACCGGTTAATACCAGGGCCGGCACGGTATTAAAGATTACATCAGCCTCTTCCAGGTAAGCGGCCATGTTTTTAAAAGGCAGCGGCCTGAGGTTCAGCTCGGTTATCCGGGCCAGATATTCAGGCCTCCTGGCCAAAACGCTGGTCTTTGCTCCCATAACGCCCAGAAGGCGTGCCAGAGTCGCCCCGGTCCGGCCGAAGCCCAGAACGAAGGCCGAGCAGCCGTGAATGGTAACCGGCAGCATTTCCATGGCCATTTGGACAGCGCCTTCCGCAGTGGGTATGGAATTCAAAATAGCGACTTCGTCCCTCTTCATCAGCTCAATGAGGCGAAGGCCGGCTTTTGACGCCATCACGGTCAGCAGCGGGCCCGCCACCCCAACAAAAACAGGGATGTTGGCCGGAAATTTCGCTGCCAGTTCCCAGGTGAAGACCAGAGGTTGCTCAGCCAGGGCGCAGTATAGAAATCCCTTTTCGCTTACACCTGGAACCGGGAGTATAACCGCGTCGACGCCATTCAGGCATTCCGCGGGGTCACTATAGGTAAAAACATTTTTTAACCCGCCTTTAACCGGAAGGCCGGCGACATTCATTTGGGCGCCAAGACCGGACAATTCCTCCAGCAGGGCCAGTTCCCTGGCGTCACCGCCTATAACGGCAATTTCCATACCTTCCAGACTTATCTGCACGTCCCCCAAATCTCCTTTAAGAGACTTTGTCTCACGTTTACCAACAGTATATGAGTTTCAGGAAACGGAGGTGCCTGTTTATGTATTAAGTTGTTTATTCAAATAGCAGCTTGTCCAGCCCATATACCACCCTCTCCAGGTTCATTGTTTTCCGGATACCCAAAAGAACACCGGGCATAAATGATTCCCTGGTAATAGAATCATGCCTTATGGTGAGGGTTTGTCCCAAACCGCCAAAAATTACTTCCTGGTGTGCCACCAGTCCAGGCAGCCTGACGCTGTGAATGCGAATCCCCCCGTGAAATTTGCCGCCGCGGGCGCCCGGAAGTGTTTCCATTTCCGTTGGCAGGCCCTGGTTGTACTCATTTTCCCTTTGTTCAAAAATAGCTTCCGCCGTTTTAATGGCCGTACCGGAAGGAGCGTCCACTTTCTGGTCGTGATGCAACTCAATTATCTCCACATCTGGTAAAAAGCGGACGGCTTCACAGGCAAACCTCATCATTAATATAGCGCCAATGGCAAAGTTAGGCGCGATTAACCCGCCAATCCTGATTTGTTCTGAAAACCTGACTATTTCATTGATTTGACCGGGATCCATGCCTGTAGCTCCGACAATAGGCCTGACATTATGCTCAAGACAGCTTATCGTGTTCCGGTATACAGCTTGTGGACCAGTAAAATCCACAACCACGTCCGGACGCACACGTCTCATGGCTTCATCAAGATTATTTTCAATTAATATGCCAACTTCATCCTCACCGATCAGCGGACCTATGTCGGTTCCTTCTCCCCGCCCGTCGACAGCTCCCACCAACTCCACATCTTCCGCTTTCCACACTGTTTTGACAACCTCACGGCCCATACGGCCGTATGCCCCTGTAACGATAACCCTGATCAATCCCGCACCCCCTGCAAAAAATAAAAATTATTTTATTACCCTTATTATATAAAGATAATTTTCTTATATATAAAAAAATATGTCAATATAGATTAATCCTTTACAAAAAAAAGCGTCCACTCTTCCCAGTTATATCTAATACATAAGAGCCCTCCTGCCATAAAAAGCCACTTCACACTAGCGAGTGGCTTTTAGTTCTGTTTTTATCGTGATAGAGATAGTTTCCCGAGATGCAATTTAGTTTAAGGTTTTTTGTCATGCTCATCCTAGTAGTTTGTTAACTCTAAAACTATAATAAAAATGATTTTTATGGTATACTC
>JBAZQW010000210.1:0-4350 GCA_041645005.1 Desulfotomaculaceae bacterium
AGGGATTCCGGGTGTGAACCCTTTCATCTTATTTCTAATTCTGATCCTCCTTGTGATCATCTTCAAAAAGGATCAAATCATGGAGGCCATCCGGAAACTGGTTGTAAAATAAAGAAAGCGACCTCCGCCATAACCACCGGCGGAGGTCGCTTTCTTTATTAAATTAAAAAAGCATTAAATATCCTCAACTTCTTGACTATTTGAGCGCGCGGGAGCTTTCCCCAAAAGCGCTTCCGGTTCATCGGCGGCCTGGTGTTCATCGTCATTTACAAAAACCACCTCATCGCAATTAGGGCAGGTAACTTCCACAATATCATCATCCTCAAGGATCTCTGAGTCAAAACAAACGGTCTCACCGCACCTCGGGCAGTCCACCTCGACATAGTTTTCCGCGCACGTGTTTAATCCATCTTCTTCATAAATCTCATCTTCAAGATGATAGAGGTCTTCGTCTATGTTCTCGAGGTAATCTTCCATCTGTTCCTGCGCTTCTTCCAGGTCGCCCACTGAATCAGCAAACTCGTCCAAAACGTCAATGATGCCTTTGAGCAGTTTACCTTCTTTACTGTCAGCGGTAAAATCCAGACCAGCGGATAACCCCTGCAGATAAGCCACCCTCGTTTTCAGATCATTCACCTTCGCAACCCCCTTAAAAGAATATATCGTGGCTATTTTTGGCCTTCATAGTATTTCTCTATTTAAGGGGTTTTAAACATTTTTAGTGTTTAATAAAGGCGGCTCCAATAAGGAATTATCTTATGCTATGCTCTTTTTATATAATTGCCGGTTCTGGTATCAATCTGGAGCTTGTCACCGACATTGATGAAGAAAGGCACCTGGACAACAGTTCCCGTTTCCAGGGTAGCCGGCTTTGAACCGCCGGAGGCGGTGTCCCCTTTGATGCCGGGAGCGGTTTCTACAACTTCAAGTTCGACAAAGTTGGGCAGTTCAACACCTATAGATTTTTCCTGGAAGGTAAGCACATGGATATTCATATTCTCTTTTAAGTACTTGACGGCATCTCCCAGTTGCTCGTCGCTCATGGCAATCTGGTCGTACGATTCCATGTCCATAAAGTTATAGTCCTTGCCATCGTTATAAAGGAACTGCACCTCGCGCCGCTCTATCCTGGCTTTTGGCATTTTTTCACCAGCGTTGAAAGTCTTTTCAACCACCGCTCCCGTTCTAACGTTTCTTAGCTTTGAGCGCACGAAGGCAGCGCCTTTTCCGGGCTTTACGTGCTGAAAATCAATTACCTGAAAGACATCCCCTTCCAGTTCGATAGTGAGTCCTGTTCTAAAATCATTTGTTGAGATCAATACCTCCGCCTCCTGTAATGAAAATTTATTTGTGACTGATTCATCAATTTGTTATAAGGACACTAGTTTTTCTTTTGGCGACCTGGTCAGTATCCTGCAGCCATTATCCTCAACCACAACGGTATCCTCTATCCTTACGCCACCCCAACCAGGCAGGTAGATCCCCGGCTCGACCGTTACAACCATGCCGGGACGCAGGATTGTCTCATCTTTTGCGGACAACCTCGGATTTTCGTGGATATTGAGACCTAACCCATGACCGGTGCTGTGACCGAAGTACCGGCCGTAACCTTTTTTCTCAATCACACCCCTGGCGGCTTGGTCAACAGCCGATGCCCTGACTCCCGCTTTTATAGCTGAAATAGCGCTCATTTGCGCTTCCAAAACTATTTCATATATTTCTCTCTGTCTTGGCTGTGGCCGCCCTATTACCACCGTCCTGGTAATATCGGAGTTGTAACCCCGGTACACAGCCCCAAAATCAAATGTTACCAGATCGCCGCCGTGGATAGTTTTGATGGAGGCAACTCCGTGGGGCAAGGCTGAACGGCTGCCGGAAGCAACAATAAATTTAAATGCCGCTCCGTCCGCGCCGCTCTGACGCATAAAATATTCCAGCTGCAAGGCGATTTCCCGCTCGGTTACACCGGTTTTGACCGCCGCCAGAACCTTGGCGAAAGCCTGGTCGGCCAAACACGCCGCTTCTTCAATATGTTTTATTTCGTAGTCATCCTTGCAAATCCTTAACTGCTCTACCGTCCCACTGCCCGGCTTCAGTTCAATCCCCGGCAGCATCTTTTGAAGATCGGAAAACTGGTTATAGGTCAGGTGATCTCCTTCACAGCCCAACCTGAAAAGACTGTTGTCTTTTAAGAACTCTGCAATAATCGCATTATAAGAACCAGAAACTTCAATAATTTTATAATCCGGGCTTTCAGAGGAAGCCTGTCCGGTATAACGAAAGTCGGTTAAAAGACAGTACTGCTTGCGGGACAGCAAAAGAGCGCCTGTTGTACCGGAAAAGCCGCTCAGGTAAAACCTGTTAGTGGGATCGGTTATGTATAAGGCATCGAATCCAGCATCATCAAAATGTTCCAGGAGTCTTTTTATCCTGTCAAGCAAAAGAATTTCCCCCTATTTAACAGCCAGCAAAACCGCCGCCCGCAAAGCCAGAAGGTAACCTGCGGCGCCCAGCCCGCTAATTTGTCCTGAAGCCGCGGGGGCAATTACTGATTTGCTCCGGAACTCCTCGCGCGCGTATATGTTTGACAGATGGACTTCCACAGTGGGTATGCCAATGGCGGCTACCGTGTCGCGCAGAGCGAAACTGGTGTGAGTAAAAGCTCCAGGATTAAAAACAACCGCGTTCGCTTCTCCAGCGGCCTGTTGCAATAGATCTATTAACTCCCCCTCGTGGTTTGACTGCCTGCAGTTTACTTCAACTCCGAGCTCAACAGCCAATGAGTGGAGCATTTCATTAATCTGCTCCAGGGTAAGTTCGCCATATATGGACGGCTCCCTCTTTCCGAGCAGGTTTAGATTTGGTCCGTGGAGGATCAGTATTTTCATTTTGACACCTCGTCTTCAAGTTCTCCGGCAATAGTGGCACGAGACGTGAGAAAAGATGTAAGTTGTAAAAACATGTCGTAAAGCGTAGGGCGTAAGCAAAAACATGGCGTAAGCGATATGGCTTAGGGCTTAATATGGTTTGGTTTAACAGACCCTATGGGAATTCAGAATATACCCACGTCCCACGTCTCACGTCTAAATGGAATGCAGAATATACCTACGACCTATAGCCTACGACCTACGACAAAATTGTAGGTGCTATTTTTTCCCTGACTGCAGAATATTTTACCATAGTTTCACCTTTTAAGCCAAGGTTAAGAAGGACATTTGCGGATTACTGCCCGCTTATAGTCAACTCAGCTACTCTTAAAGTGGGAGACCCCTTGCCGATAAAAAAATGCAGGTCATTACCCACAGCGTCTATATTTTCCAGAAGCTCGATTATATTTCCTCCCATAGCCATACCACGCACCGGTCTGGTCAACTCACCGTTTTCGATCAAGAGACCGGATACTCCAACAGAAAAATCACCTGATATCGGGTTGGCGGTGTGCATACCCATCACTTCCGTGACATAAAGGCCGCTTGATATATCCTTTATGAGTTCATCAACCGGGATTTGCCCGGCCTCGATATAAAAGTTAGTCACACCTACCTCCGGAGTGCTTTTAAAAGAACTGCGAACCCCGTTGCCGGTTGACGGCACCCCATCTTTGGCCGCAGTGTAAGTATTATGCAGATAACCCCTGAGGTCACCTTTTTCTACCAGTATAGTCCTGGAAGTGGGCACTCCTTCACCGTCAAATGGGGCTGAAGCAATACCACCGCTTAACAATCCATCGTCGATGATTGTTATTTTATCCGACGCCACCCGTGCTCCGACCTTTCCGGCAAACAAAGACCGCCCTTTCTGGACCGCTTCCCCGGTAAGAGCCGGGCCGATCAACCCTAGAAAACCCGTGGCCACGTAAGGGTCCAGCAGAACCACAGTCTTACGGGTAGCCACAGGCGCGGCGCCCAGCATCCGCACAGCCCGCCTGGCCGCCTCACTGCCCACATCTTCCGGCCGCAGTAGATCATATTTTAGATTAAAATCCAGGGCGAACCCGGTCTGGCTGTCATCCCCTTCCCCTGCCGCGAGGGCTATATAAATACCGCAGTACGCCCCCTTGTAGCTGAGCCGCATGCCCTGACTGTTCACAATCGTTACCAGTGACTCACCGTCCTGATAGGACGAGCTTTCAATGATTTTTACCCTGGCATCGTAAGCGCGGGCGGCCTCTTCCATAGATTTGGCCATTTCAATTTTCTGTTCGACAGTGGCCTCCCTGATGCCGGGATCGAAAACTTCCAGTTCAGGGTAGGACGCACCCGGCAAAGGCAGGCGGTGATACGGGTCCTCTGCGGTCTTGGCGCAGTTGGCCAGAGCCTGTCTGGCAGCCTCTTCTATCCCACCGGGACT
>JBAZQW010000005.1:0-25066 GCA_041645005.1 Desulfotomaculaceae bacterium
GACTCCGGATCAGGTCAGGTATCTTGAAAATAAAATAAATGACATGCCTGAAGTGACCCAGGTTGTTTTTATATCCAAACAGCAGGCGCTGGAGGAAATGAAGGACAGCTTCGGTGATAAAAAAGATATCCTGTCCGGCCTGGAAGAAAAGAATCCGCTACCGGATACTCTCCGGGTGAAGACTATTACCGCCGCTCAGGTGGCGCCGTTGGCAGGTGAGCTTGAGTCATTCGACCAGGTAGACCAGGTCCGGTATGGCCAGGGCGTGGTAGAAAAACTGCTGGCCCTGAGCAGGTGGGTCCGGACGGCGGGACTGGCCACCATGATCCTGCTGGGAATTGCGGCGGTATTCCTGATCGCCACCACTATCCGGCTTTCTGTCTACGCCCGGCGCAAGGAGATCGGCATTATGAAATTCCTGGGGGCGACCGACTGGTTTGTCCGGTTCCCTTTCATCCTGGAGGGGATGGTTCTTGGTCTGGCCGGCTCGCTTATAGCTGTGCTGGTTGTTTACTTCGGATATCTCTCCCTGATCGGCAATATTCAGCTCTCAATGCCTTTTATGCAGTTGGTGACGGACCGTGATTTGATTAAACCTCTGATGGGAGGGCTTTTGGTGCTGGGTCTGGTCATCGGTGCGGCGGGGAGCATGATCAGTATGCGCAGGTTTTTGAAGGCGTAGAAAAGTTCCGGATGCAAGCGGACGTTTGTGCGACTAAAGTCGCACAAACAAGTTGAGAAGGAATGATATAGGTGACAATGAGGACCGTCCCCATTGTCCTTTTGGAATGACAGTAACTTTAGTAATTCGGGGTGGTCTTTTTGTTAGCAGGTTTTTTAAAGAAAAAGGCGTTAGTTCTGGTGATGGCACTGGTAGTGCTGGTGGGCACTCTTGGTTTGGCGTACGGCGACGAGCTGGAGGATCAGTTGAACCAGACCAGAGAGCAGTTGGAGCAGAAGAAGACCGAAGTCGACCAGGCCAGGGGAGTGGTCACGGATTATGCGGGGCAGGTGTCATACCTGAACAGCCAGATCAATGAAAGAAACCTGCAGCTTAAGGATCTTGAAGACAACCTGGCCAGGACCACGGAAAAACAGCGCCAGACCGAGGTTGATCTGAAAGAGGCAGCGTTGAAACTGGACCAGAGCACGGAGATGTTGAACAAGAGAGTGCGTGACATGTATGAGGTGGGCAACGTCAGCTACCTGGAAGTTCTTTTTGAGGCCAGGGACTTCAGTGACTTCATCAACCGTCTTGAGATGTTAAAGCGGGTTGTACAGCAGGACGTGTCTACCATTGATCAGGTAAAAGCCGACCGCCAGAGACTGGACAATAAAAAAGCCAACCTGCAGGTTCAGCAGGAAATGCTCGCGTCCTTGATTACCGAGCAGGATGCCGCCCGCAAAGAACTGGCGGCCCGGCAGGGCGAGAAAAACGCCCTGCTTGGCGAGGCTAAGTCCAGCCTGTGGGATATTGAGGCCGAGGAGGCCAGACTTGAGGCGCAGGAACAGGCTATTTTAAAAGAGATCACCCGCCTGCGCTCGAAAGACCGGCCCCAGTCCAGCGGTGGGTTCGCCTGGCCGGTGCCCGGCTGGACCGATATCTCATCTCCCTTTGGCTACCGTGTGCACCCCATCCTGGGATCGACCCGTTTTCACTCGGGCATTGACATTCCCGCGGATTACGGGGACACCGTGGTGGCGGCTCAAGACGGCACTGTCATAGATGCGAGCTCCATGAGCGGTTTCGGCAATATCGTGATGATCGATCACGGCGGCGGTGTCACGACTCTGTATGCTCACCTGTCTACCCAGCTGGTTTACCAGGGTCAGGAAGTCAGCAAAGGGGAAGCCATCGCCACGATTGGCAGCACCGGGCTTTCCACCGGCCCTCACCTGCATTTTACCGTTTACCTTAACGGCGATCCGGTGGAGCCAATGAACTATTTTTAGAATCCTCTGCTGGTGCCGCAACAGCGGCATGTTTGTCTAATATGAAAACTTCCAACTATGTCGCCGGGCTTATTGAGTCCGGCTTTTTGTACGTTTAATAAGGGAACAAGTCGTTTAATTATTGGACATGTTTACCACAGTATTGTAGTATAATAACGTATGTGAGGACTGGAACGGCAGGTGTGGATTTTGGGCTATAACAATTCAGAGGCCAGGACGGGCGGCGGCAAGAGGCTTAAGACAGCGGGAATCATCCTGGTCGTCCTGTTTGTATTGGTGGGCGGCCTTCTGGCCAGCGATTACAAGCATTTTGGCAACTTGTTCAAAGTGATCACTCTGGTGCGCACGCAGTACCTGCAGCCGGTAAACTCCACCCAGTTGGTGGATGGCGCCATAAAAGGCATGGTAGAATCGCTGAATGACCCCTATTCGGTGTACCTGGAGCCTAAAACCTACTCGCAGCTCCAGGAGCAGATCAAGGGCTCTTTCGGGGGTCTGGGCATACTGGTGGGCATAAAGGAACAGAAGCTCACAGTAGTGCGCGCCTACCAGGGGACGCCGGCGGCCAAAGCGGGCATTGAAGCCGGTGATGTCATATCCGGAATCGACGACAGCGACGCCAGGGGCATTGACCTGGAAACAGCCATCAAGCTGATGAGGGGGCCTGTCGGTTCGTCTGTAAGCCTTACTGTAAGCAGGCAGGGAAATCCCGAGCCACTGCAGTTTGCCCTGGTCAGGGAGGAAATAAGTGTGCCGACGGTGGAGGGACAGATCCTGTCAGGCACAAAAATCGGCTATATTATTATCAGCCAGTTTACGGAGCGGACAGCTGAAGAGATGAAGGGAACGCTCAACAGGCTGCAGGGTGAGAATATAAAAGGACTGATTCTGGATCTCAGGGATAACCCGGGCGGCGAATTGGGCGCCTCGGTAAATGTGTCAAAGTACTTCATACCCAAAGGCCCGATTGTTTTCATTGACTACCGTGTAGGCAAGGACCAGGAGTTTTCTTCCGAGGGCCGTACAGTTGAGCTGCCTCTGGTTGTTTTAATAAACGGCGGCAGCGCCAGCGCGTCCGAGATACTGGCGGGAGCGGTAAAAGACACAGGCGCGGGCACCCTGGTAGGCACGAAAACATTTGGCAAGGGGATCGTCCAGACCGTTTTTCCTCTGAACAACGGGGCTGGTCTGAAGCTGACTACAGCCCGCTATTTAACTCCCAATAAAAACGACATCAACCAAAAAGGGGTGGAACCGGATGTCCAGGTTCAGCCCCTCGAAGACAAGTCCCGCGACTTGCAGCTTGACCGGGCGATCGAGTTGATCAAGCAGAAAATCGCCGGTTAGTGTAGGTTCGATTTCAATCGAACATCGGAACGAATTGACGGTTTTTGTGCGAATAAATGCACACCTACAACATTTAATTTTCAGAGTAGGGGTGACGCTGCTTGTTTCCCTTTTATGAAGTGCTGCCCTTAGTTTTTAAAAGCTTCCTGCAGGCCTTTTCCGATCCGGCTTTCCTGATTCTTTTCCTGGTGGTGTTTGCTTTAATCGCTGTGCAGTACAACCGGATGGAGAGGCTGAGGGAAGACTTTTTTGGGATGAAAACCAGGCGGACCAGGACCGACATACTTGTGGCCACGGGTTACGGCCTGTTGGGTGGCCTGGCCGGAAGCTGCCTGCTAGTTTTTATCGGCCTGACCATTTCCGGTGATCTGTACTACCTGTGGCCGGTGGCCATTTTATTAATGCTGATCAATATCCGCTTTTTATGCTTCGCCTATGCCGGGGGCATACTGGCCCTGTCCAATTTACTGCTGGGATTCCCGCAGATAAGCGTGCCGCAGATCCTGGCCCTGGTGGCCATCCTGCACATGGTGGAGAGTTTTTTGATCCTGGCCAGCGGCCATCTCGGAGCGGTACCCGCTTACATCAAGGGGCCGGAGGGTAATGTGGTGGGCGGCTATACATTACAGAAGTTCTGGCCTATTCCCATTGTGGCGCTGGCGGTACTGGCCGGGGGCGCCGTGGAGAGAGGCGTGGAAATGCCTGCCTGGTGGCCGTTAATCAAACCGGTGCTGGAGGGGGACCCCCAAAACCTCACTTATGCGCTGCTGCCTCTGGTGGCGGGGCTTGGCTATGGTGATTTCGCCATTGCCAGGAGTCCGGTTGAAAAGAGCCGGCTTTCCGCCCTCTTCCTGGGTATCTACAGCCTGACCCTGCTGGTGCTGGCGGTGCTGGCCGGGCAAAGCCGGATAGTGGCGTTTTTCGCGGCGCTGCTCTCTCCGCTTGGGCATGAAGCGGTCATATATATAGGAAAGAGGATTGAATTGAAGGGGAAGGCCCTTTATGTTCCTTCAGAAAAGGGGTTGCGAGTGATGGATGTGCTGCCGGGAGGACCGGCCTGGCGCTCCGGCCTGCGCTCGGGGGATGTTATCGCGGCGGTAAACGGGATGAAGCCCCTGCATAATGCCGAATTTCGTTATCTGATGCAGAACACTTTAACGCCTGTGGCGGTGGACTACTACAGCCACGCCTCCGGGGTGACCAGAAGCGTGATCATGGACCAGACCGGACCCGGGCAGACCTGGGGGGTAGTGCCTGTTCCTGAAAGCAACGAAGACAGGTACCTGGAACTGCTCACAACCGGCCCCCTGGGGCGGTTGCTGCGGAAAATTTGGGGTAAATTTATGCGTTGACTCTTATAGTGGGTGGGGATATAATCAGGTCAAAAGCACGGGAGGTTTATTAGGCATAAATAAAGAGCCATATACGGCAGGCTGCAGAGGTCTGTCCGGGGTATATGTCACATGTGTTTTTTTACGGAGGTGAAAATATTTTGTGTGAAGCCAACGCCTATCTGAGGAAGCAGGGTGAGCAGGATGAGCTTTTCCTGGAGATGGTGGACCGGGTTGTACCGTATGAGGACGGCTTGCTGCTGGAAGATATTTTCGGGAAAAGGAAAATAATCAAAGCCAGGATTACAGAATTGTCCCTGGTAGAACACAAGATAATTCTGGAAAAGGCTTAATAAGAATACAGAGTTGTAGGTTCGATTTCAATCGAACATTGACTTAATTGACAGCGTTTTGTGCGAATAAAAGTGTATAATCACGCCAACTGGGGATAGGCCCGGTGGCGTGATTTTTTTTGCAGGAAAAATCCGGGGCGCGGGAGAAAAGAACTGGTAGGGGGTGGCGTTTTGAACAAGGTGACGTACAGTGAAGACCACGATCTGAGCGGTGTTAACAGCCTCGAAGAGTTAAAGGATATGTCGTTGTCCTGCGCCCGCTGTAGTTTACGGGCTGGGTGCGCCGGCGTGGTTTTCGGGGAGGGAAATCCCAACGCCAGGTTGATGCTGATCGGTGAGGGGCCGGGCGCTGATGAGGACCTGCAGGGGCGTCCTTTTGTCGGCAAGGCGGGCCAACTCCTGGACCAGATCCTGGCGGCAATCAACCTGGACCGGTTCACGCACACTTATATCGCCAATGTGGTCAAGTGCCGGCCGCCGGGCAACAGAGCGCCGAAGCCGGAAGAGGCCGGGCAGTGCCTGCCCTGGCTTTACAGGCAGATCGAACTGGTATCCCCCGATCTGATCGTCCTGCTGGGGAGCACCGCCCTGCAAAATCTAATCGATCCGGAAGCGAGGATCACCAAAATGCGCGGCCAGTGGCTGGTAAGCAAGAGCGGCATAAAAATTATGCCCACCTACCACCCGGCCGCCCTTTTGAGGGATATGAGCAGGAAGCGCCCTGTTTGGGAGGACTTCCAGAAAGTCAGGGATGAATACAAGATAATTGTTGATGATTAAAGAGCCGGCCGGGGTGCCAGGCTTTTTTCATCCTGTGTAGATGGGTGTGTTTTCCGCTTGACCCGAAGCGTTGAGAACCATGTTTTCACAGGAATATTCCGCCAGGGTTGGCCAGGCCCGCATGCCTTCCCTCCTGGCCTGTTCCAGCAGCGCCACGTAACGCCTTTCAGCCGCGTTGACTTTGAAAATAACATATTCGTCGAGGTCACGGTCGATGTGGTCCATTTCTTTGAGAGACTCCTGCCAGTCGAGACGGGCGTGTTCCACCGCGGTTACCAGGAAGGGAGGGGCAGGTCCTTCCAGCGCCTCTTTGATCCTCGCTATTTCCCCCAGGCACAGGGTTTTAAGTATTGACACCACTTTCATCAATTATCACCTCAGTATTATTATAGATGCAAAATATGGAAAATAGAAGGCCTAATTACATATATTGTAAGATTATCGTTCGACTTACCCCTCAATATTTAGACAAGATTTTAGACATAATAAAGAATCAATAGTGGTAAGCGGGGTGAAGGAAGTGTACGGGGAAAATAAGAGCCGTTTTTATTTACTAATCATATTTATCTTTATCACCATTATCCCGTTATTATACGGGTGTTCCAAAAAGGGGCAGCCACAAAAGAAGATAGTCAGCAACGGCGGCCAGGAAATCAAAATAGCCGTCAGCCTGGCCGATATGGAGAGGGACGGCAATCAGATCATTAAAAAAATCATGTCCGACCGCCAGAGTGGACAGAGCCAAAACGGCCAGCAGGGAAACCAGCAGGGCAGTCAGGGTCAAAGCGGCCAGCAGGCAGGCCTGGATGTTGTGCCGGTGCAGGGCGGCGGACAGGATACCCAGGGGCAGCAGCGGGTGAGCATCAGCTGGCTGGATGCCAAAAACGATCCGGCGCAGCAGGAGAAGGACCTGGATCAACTCATTAACCAGAAGGTCAAGGCAGTGGTTCTCCAGGCGGTGGACCCTGCCGCCGGTCCCGGGCTGGTGCGCAAGCTGGCCCAGGCCAACATCAGGGTGATAGCCCTGGAAACACTGCCGGCCAACTCACCGCTGGATGGGTACATTGCATCCGACCACGCCCGGACCGGAGAGCTCATGGCCCGCTATCTCCTTGGCGCGGCCCAGGGACGCCCGTCTCCGTTAAAGACTGTTATTCTCCAGGGCGATCAAAACGATCGGGTCTCGCGTGACATCACTTCCTCAGTGCTGGATAATCTGCGGGATCAGCCACGGGTACAGGTGGTGCTGGTAAAGGAACACGCGCGGGGAGACCCGCAGCAGGCGACGGCAACTCTTGAGCAGGCGCTGGCCGCGGCCAACAACCAGATCGACGCTGTGCTTGCCACCGACAGCCGCATGGCTGCGGCTGCCGCCGCAATGCTGAAAAACCGGGGTCTGGACCAGCGGGTGATCACCGTGGGGGTAGGCGCTGATCAGCAGTCCAGCCGTGCGCTGGCGGCGGGCGAGCATGACGCTGAAATTGACGTGATGCCCGACCTGATTGCGCAGTATGCTTTTGACGCGGCGGTGGGCATGTCCACCACAGGCCACTGGCAGTATGATACGCAGGTTAAAAACGGGGATTTTGACGTGCCCGCCAAGGTAACTCCGGTGCGCTTGATTACCAGGAATGAAGCTTACCTCCTGGAACAGCGCTGGAACAAGATGGGCGGTCAGCAAGCACAGCAGGGCCAGCAAAACCAGCAGGGTCAGCAAGGCCAGCAGGCACAGCAGGGTAGCCAGGGCGGCAGTGGCAACAACAGTGGAAGCAACAGCGGTAACAGTACCGGCAGCAACGGGCAAGGGGGTCAGAACAGCGCAGGACGGAAAACAACGCTCAGGATCACCACCCAAGATGGAAAAACCGTGGAGATGCAAATAAACGGTGAAATCAAAAAAATTGAAACCATAGACGGCGGCGGCGGCAAAGCAGGCGGCGGTCAGGGTGATGGCAGCGGCAGCGGCAGCAGTCAGTCCGGCGGGTAGAGTAGCCGGGCTGGAAGACTGTCCTGAAAACAACGCTGCCAATTCGTTCCGGTGTTCGATTGAAATCGAACCTACAGTCTAATATGATTTATATGCGGCAGGGGAAATTTGTTCGATCACCTGCCTTTTCTTTTTTTGAGAGACGCGGCGTAAAAACAGAACATACTTTTGGTCTGTGGGGGCTTATGGTATACTATTTATATACTGAAAAAAGAGGTTAATCCATGCGCACCTTTGAGCTAAAATCAGAATACAGCCCGCGGGGCGACCAGCCCGGAGCGATTGCCGCGCTGGCGGAGGGACTCAACAGGGGTTGCCCGGGCCAGGTCCTGCTGGGGGCGACCGGGACCGGCAAAACCTACACCATGGCTCAGGTAATCCAGGCTGTGCAGCGGCCGGCCCTGGTGCTGGCGCCGAACAAGACCCTGGCCGCCCAGCTTTGCGGCGAGTTCAAGGACTTCTTCCCGGATAATGCGGTGGAGTATTTCGTCAGCTATTATGACTATTACCAGCCTGAGGCTTATATTCCCCATAGCGATACTTATATTGAAAAAGACTCGTCGGTAAACGACGAGATCGATAAGCTGCGCCACTCGGCCACCTGCGCCCTCTTCGAGCGCAGGGACGTGATTATCGTGGCCAGTGTGTCCTGCATCTATGGTCTGGGTGACCCGGAGCAGTACAGCACCTTGGTCCTGTCCCTGCGCCAGGGCGAACACTACGACCGGGACGAGGTCCTGCGCAAACTGGTCAGCATCCAGTACGAGCGCAACGATATCAACTTTATCAGGGGTAAATTCCGGGTGCGGGGTGACGTGGTCGAGATATTCCCGGCCTCAGCCTCAGAAAAAGCGATACGGGTGGACTTTAACGGCGACGAAGTGGAAAGATTGCTGGAGTTTGACGTGCTGACCGGGGAAATCCTGGGGGAGCGACGGCATATCTCGATTTTCCCGGCCAGCCACTACGCCATATCCAACGAGAGAATGGAGCGGGCTGTTGTTACCATTGAGGCCGAGCTGGAGGAAACCCTGGCTCAACTGCGCTCCGGGGAGAAGCTTTTAGAAGCGCAGCGCCTGGAGCAGCGGACCAGGTTCGACCTGGAAATGATGCGCGAGATGGGGTTTTGCAGCGGGATTGAAAACTACTCCCGCCATCTTACCGGCAGGGAGCCGGGACAGCCACCTTATACCTTGCTGGACTATTTTCCTCAAGACTTTATTATGTTTATTGACGAGTCTCATGTCTCTGTACCACAGGTGGGGGCCATGTACGAGGGGGACCGCTCCCGCAAGAAGGCTCTGATTGAATACGGCTTCCGGCTGCCGTCGGCCTATGACAACCGCCCCCTCACCTTCAAGGAATTTGTGGCTCACCTGAACCAGGTGGTCTACGTGTCGGCTACACCGGGGCCATATGAACTAAATAATTGTGAACAGGTGGTGGAACAGATTATCCGCCCCACCGGACTGGTGGACCCGGAAATCTTTGTGCGCCCCACCAGGGGCCAGATAGACGACTTGATCGGTGAAATCCGCCAGAGGGTGAGGCGTGAGGAAAGGGTGCTGGTAACCACCCTGACCAAGAAGATGTCGGAGGACTTAACAGACTATTTGCGGGAGATCGGGATCAAGGTGCGCTACCTGCACTCGGACATCAAGACCATCGAGCGCATGGAAATACTCAGGGACTTGAGGCTGGGGGTATTTGACGTGCTGGTCGGGATCAACCTTTTGCGGGAGGGTCTGGACTTGCCGGAGGTAAGCCTGGTGGCCATACTTGACGCTGATAAGGAGGGCTTCCTGCGCTCCGCGCGCTCCCTGATCCAGACCACCGGGCGGGCGGCCCGCAATGTCGAGGGGAAAGTCATCATGTACGCGGACAGGGTAACAGATTCGATGAAGAGAGCTATCTCAGAGACCAACCGCCGCCGCAAGGTGCAGATCGAGTACAACCAGAAGCACGGCATAACCCCGGAAACGGTGCGCAAAGCGGTGCGTGATGTGATCGAGGCCACCCGCGCCGCTGAGCCGAAGGCGCTTTATGAAGCTGTGCCCCATACGGGTAAAAAGATGACCAAGGCTCAGTTGCGGAAGACCATCGCCTCCCTGGAAAAAGAGATGGGCCAGTCGGCGCGCCAGCTGGCCTTCGAGCGGGCGGCCCAGCTCAGAGACATGATCATCGAGCTGCGCCTCGAACTGAGGGGAGAGAAAGGTATCGGCCCCGCCATCCCCGATGCCTAGCATAGGGGCAAACGGGGACGGTTCTTGCCTTGCCTATGCGCAAGTAGGGGACACATCTTCGGTTATTCAACAATTCAACAACTGGCACCATGGAATAGGAGTTTTTATGCTTGATAAGATTATAGTCAAGGGCGCCCGCGCCCACAACCTGAAAAATATAGACGTTGAAATCCCCCGGGACAAGTTCGTGGTGATTACCGGCATTTCCGGTTCGGGCAAATCCTCCCTGGCCTTTGACACTATCTACGCCGAGGGGCAGAGGAGATACGTGGAGTCGCTTTCCGCATATGCCCGCCAGTTTCTCGGGCAGATGGACAAGCCGGACCTGGATTATATCGAGGGACTTTCCCCGGCCATTTCCATCGACCAGAAGACAACCAGCCACAACCCGCGCTCTACTGTAGGCACTGTCACAGAGATTTACGACTACCTGCGCCTGCTTTTCGCCAGAGCGGGGCGTCCGCACTGCCCGCGCTGCGGCAGGCTGATCGCCAGGCAGGCGGTGGAGCAGATGGTAGACCATTTGGTCTCCCTGGAAGAAGGTACGCGGTTGCAAATCCTGTCTCCGGTGATCCAGGGCAAAAAGGGTGAACACACAAAAATTTTTGAGGACATCCGCCGCAGCGGTTTTGTCCGGGTGAGAGTAGACGGCGAGGTGTTGGACGCCTCCGAAGAGTTCAGGCTTGACAAGAATAAGAAGCACACCATTGAAGTGGTCGTGGACCGGATCATTGTACGGCCTGGCTCTGAGCGGAGGCTGGCTGACTCCCTGGAGACGGCGCTGAAACACGGCGGCGGCGTGGCGGTGGCGGCCGTGGCCGGCGGGGAAGAAATCACCTTCAGCCAGAACTTTGCCTGTGTTGAATGCGGCATCAGCATCACCGAGATTTCGCCGCGTCTCTTTTCTTTTAACAGCCCCTACGGGGCCTGCCCTGATTGCACCGGTCTGGGGATAAAAAAAGAGATAGACCCCGATCTGGTCGTCCCGGACTGGAGCAAGTCCATTGCTTCCGGAGCCATTGACGGGTGGAACAAGGGGAGCTATTCCTACCAGTTTTTAGAGGGAGTGGCCGGTCACTATGGCTTCAGCCTGGATACGCCGGTCAGCGAGCTTGCCCCGGAGCACCTGGATGTGATCCTGTACGGCACTCGCGGCAAGCGTTTTCACTTTGTCCTGCAAAATGATTTTTATGGCCGTAAGCATGAAATGCACGTGCCCTTTGAAGGGGTTATCAACAACCTGACCAGGCGGTACAAGGAGACCAGCTCCGAGCACCAGCGCGAGGACATCGAGCAGTACATGAGCGGCCGCTCATGTCCTTCCTGCGGTGGAGCGAGGCTGAAGCCCGAGGCGCTGGCGGTGAAAATTGGCGGGCTGTCCATATCTGAGGTCACCCGCTTCTCCGTGCTGGAGGTTAAAGAGTTTTTCCGCACCCTGGAACTGACCGGCCGGGAGCAGTTTATCGCCAGGCAGATCTTAAAAGAGATCAACGAGCGGCTGGGCTTTCTGGTCAACGTGGGGCTGGATTACCTCACCCTGGACCGGGGCGCGGGGACCCTGGCGGGGGGCGAGGCCCAGCGGATCAGGCTGGCCACCCAGATTGGTTCGGGCCTGATGGGCGTATTGTATATTCTGGACGAACCCAGCGTCGGCCTGCACCAGCGTGACAACCAGCGCCTGCTGGGGACGCTGGAGCGGCTGCGGGATTTAGGCAACACGCTGATCGTGGTGGAGCACGACGAGGAAACTATGCTGACCGCTGATCATATTATCGATATCGGCCCCGGCGCGGGGGAGCACGGCGGACGGGTGATAGCAACAGGAACTTACAAGGATATCGCCCAAAACCCCGATTCAATCACCGGGCAGTACCTGAGCGGCAAAAAGGCCATCCCGGTGCCTATATGCCGGCGCAAGCCCAACGCCAGGGCGGTTGAGGTGCTGGGGGCGTCAGAAAACAACCTGAAAAATATTGATGTGTCTTTTCCCCTTGGCGTGTTTACCTGCGTCACGGGTGTTTCTGGATCAGGCAAGAGCACCCTGGTCAATGACATCATGTACCGGAAACTGGCCCAGGAACTACACGGGGCCAGGACCCAGCCAGGGCAAAACCGGGGTTTCCGGGGTATTGAGCACCTGGATAAGGTGATCGATGTGAACCAGTCCCCCATCGGGCGAACGCCCCGCTCCAACCCGGCTACCTATACAGGGGTGTTTAATGATATCAGGGACCTTTTCGCCCAGATCCCGGAGTCGAAAATGCGCGGCTACAAGCCCGGCCGCTTTAGTTTCAACGTAAAAGGCGGGCGCTGCGAGTCCTGCCATGGTGACGGGATCATTAAGATTGAGATGCATTTTCTGCCGGACGTTTATGTTCCCTGCGAGGTCTGCAAGGGATTGCGCTATAACCGGGAAACACTGGAGGTCAGGTACAAGGGCAAAAGCATTGCCGATGTGCTGGGGATGACGGTGGATCAGGCGGTCGAGTTTTTTCGCCACATCCCCAGGATCCACCGCAGGCTGAAGACACTGCACGACGTGGGGCTTGGATATATCCGGCTCGGGCAGCCCGCCACCACTCTCTCTGGGGGAGAGGCCCAGCGGGTAAAGCTGTCGACCGAATTGTCCAGGCGCTCCAACGGCAGGACCTTCTACATCCTTGACGAGCCCACCACCGGACTGCACACCGCCGATATCGACAGGCTGCTGAAGGTGCTGCACCGCCTGGTGGAGGCGGGTGATACCGTGGTGGTGATCGAACACAACCTGGACGTGATCAAGACTGCGGACCATATTATAGACCTGGGTCCGGAGGGCGGGCACAAGGGCGGTGAAGTTCTGGCCACCGGTACGCCGGAAGAGGTGGCGGCGGTGCGGAAGTCCTATACCGGACAATTTTTGAAGAAAGCCTTGAAAAAAGGCCCCTATCTCAGTATGGATCTGACGGAGGAAGCGACGGATGTTTCATTGGAGTTGGCGGCTGAGGAGTGAGAAGTGGGACATGGGACGTGGGAAAAAAAGTCGTAAGGCTTAGGGCGTATGAATGAATGTTATTCTTGCGGGTTATAAAGATACGTATGTGAAAAGTGAGACAAGAGAACCGTCCCCTTGTCTCACCCTTGTCTCACTAATCCGAACCTACAGTTTGGGAAAAAGCGGGATGTATTTTGTGCGTTTTGAGAAGGCGGTGTTGAAATGCGGCTGGAAGAAAAACTGAAATATCTCCCCGCCGGGCCGGGGGTTTACCTGTATAAGGACGAAGCCGGTAAAATCATTTACGTCGGCAAGGCTTTGTCGCTCAAGAACAGGGTCCGCTCGTATTTCCAGCACGGTGCGCAGCAGCCGCCAAAAACCAGGCTCATGCTTGAAAAAGTGACAGATCTTGATATTATCGTCACCGACTCGGAAGTGGAAGCGCTGATTCTGGAGCAAAACCTGATCAAGGAACACCGCCCCCGCTACAACGTCATGTACAAGGATGACAAAAGCTATCCCTACCTGAAGGTAACCCTGGGGGATGATTTTCCCAGGGTTATGATTACCCGCCGCCGTATCAAAGACGGTGCCAGGTACTTCGGGCCCTACACCCGGGTGGGAGCGGTAAGCGAGACTATACGCCTGCTTAAAAAGATATTCCCGTTCCGCTCCTGCAAGCAAAAAGATCCGGCAGTCAGGAGTAGGCCCTGTCTGAATTACCATATCAATCGCTGCCTGGGGCCGTGCAGTGGGCAGGTTGACCGGGATAAATACCGGTCTATGATCAATGAGGTGTGCCTTTTTCTGGAAGGCCGGCAGGAGGACCTGATCAAGCTCCTGGCGGCGAGGATGGAAGAAGCGGCGGCAAAGCTGGAGTTTGAGCGGGCCGCCCAGCTGCGCGATCAACTGCAGGCGATGCGCGAGGTTGTTGAGAGGCAGAAGATCATCACCGGCGGCTTTGAGGACCAGGATGTGGTGGCTATGGCACAGGCGCCGGACGAGGCCTGCGTGATGGTGTTTTTTGTGCGCGGCGGCAAGCTTATCGGCCGGGAGCACTTTATGCTGAAAGGGACGGCAGGTCTAAGCGGGCAGGATGTGCTGACCGCTTTCATCAAGCAGTATTACACTGATGTTGACTTTGTGCCCGGGGAGATCCTGCTGGCCGCGGAAGTTGGTGAGGAGCAGCCGGTCATTGAGACCTGGCTGACAGGGAAAAGGGGCGCCAGGGTATTTTTGAAGACGCCCCGGCGCGGTGAAAAGAAAAAATTGGTGGAGATGGTGGCCAGGAACGCCAGCCTGACCCTGGAGCAGGTCCGTTTGGCGGAGGAGTCCCGCCGTGACAGCACGGTGGAGGCGCTAGCCGAACTGGCCGGGAAACTGGGCCTGGAGAAACCGCCTTTTCGCCTTGAATGTTATGATATATCCAATACCCAGGGAGTTGACAGCGTTGCCGCGATGGCTGTGTTCGAGGAAGGCAAGCCTGCCCCCGACCAGTACCGGCGCTTTAAGATACGCACCGTGGAGGGGCCTGACGATTTTGCTTCCATCCAGGAGGCGCTGCGGAGGCGTTTCGCCAGGGCTGTGGAGGAGCGGGAGCTTTTGAGCACCGGCCAGATTTCCAGCAAGGAAGCAAAATTTCATGTGCTCCCCGACCTTGTGATTATTGACGGCGGCAAGGGTCAGCTTTCCGCCGCCCGCCACGTCATGAGGCAACTGGGCTTTTCCCGCATTCCCGCTTTTGGCCTGGCCAAGGAGGAGGAACTGCTTTTTGCCGAGGGACAGGCCGATCCCATCAGCCTGCCGCAGACCTCCCGTGCGCTGCAACTGCTGCAGCGCCTGCGTGATGAAACCCACCGCTTTGCCGTGACGTATCACCGGAGCCTTAGAGGCAAAGCCAGTCTCAAGTCGCTTTTAGATGAGGTGGAAGGAATCGGCGAGGTCCGCCGCCGCTCTTTGCTAAAGGCCTTCGGCTCGCTGCGGGAGATAGAGAAGGCCACACCGGAACAGTTGGCCGCGGTAAAGGGTATGAACAAAAAAGCGGCCCAGGCGGTATATGAATTCTTTAACAAGTGAGACAAGGGGACGGTTCTCCTGTCTCACCATTATTTTATTTTTGTGGTATAATTTGTATAAAATGTCTGGGGGTATTTATCGTGCCGAGGCAGATCAGGGAATTAAGTAAAAGCAAGATATACCACATAATGATAAGAGGTAATGAAAAGAAGAATATCTTCCTTGACAATGAAGACAGGGAAAAATTTACCAGCATTCTCTGTGATAAAAACGATGAGAATCGATGGTTTTTATACGCCTTCTGTTTAATGGATAACCACGTTCACTTACTGATAAATGAGGGTGATGAAAACATATCCAGAATAATGAAAAGGATTAGTACCAGCTATGTATATTATTTTAACAAAAAATATAAAAGAGTTGGGCACTTGCTGCAGGATAGGTATAGAAGTGAGGCGATAGAGAATGACAGATATTTGCTTGCTGCAGCAAGATATATACACAATAACCCCGTCAAAGTAGGTATGGCAAAGGAGCCTTCGCAATATGAATGGAGCAGTTATAAACTGTATTTGGACAAGAATGGGTTTAATAACCGTGGAATAGAAAGAAACACTATTCTGGAAATGTTTTCGGTAAATGAAGATAAAGCGATAAGGTTGTTTATAGAATACTCTGATCAGGCGACAGATGATAGATTTATTGATTATAAAGAAGAAGTAGAAACTGAGATAAACGAGGAAAATGTGGTAATCTTTGTGAAGAGCTTCTTATACAAAAATGGTCGGACTATGGAATCGCTAAAACGCAGAGAGAATGTTATTATAAGAAATAACCTGATTATAGATCTGAAAAAGAAATCAAACTTATCAATCCGAAAAATAGCCAGTTTATTGGGTATAAATAAGGAAATAGTCCACAGGGTGAAATAAGAAAGACAGAGTGAGACAGGAGAACCGTCCCCTTGTCTTGCCCGAATAACAGGAGGATTTATGCCGAAATATAAGCTTGTCGCGGTGGATCTGGACGACACGCTGCTTGCCGAGGACCTGAGTATTACTGACCGGGTCAAAGAGGCGGTGAACGCGGTGCGTGCCGCCGGTGTGCACATAACAGTTTCCACCGGCCGCATGTACAGGTCCGCGGCGCGTATTGCCGGGGAGTTGGGTGTAGAAATACCACTGATCACTTATCAGGGGGCACTGGTGAAGAATTCTCTGTCGGGGGAAGTGCTGGTATACCGGCCGCTGCCGCTGGACTGCGCCAGAGAGCTGATCACCAGGGTTCACCAACTGGGCTATCACCTCAACAGTTACCTGGACGAGCGGCTGCTGTTTGAGCGTGACACTCCCGAAGGCCGCCGGTACGCGTCCATAGCGGGGATAGAACCGGAAGTGGTAGGTGATTTTCTGAATTACCTTGACCGCGATCCCACAAAAATTGTGGTCATAGCAAAGGAGTCACTGATAGACCAACTCGGCGCGGAACTGATCCCGCTTTACCAGGGCAGGGCGCATATAAGCAAATCAAAGCCGCATTTTCTTGAGTTTTCCCACGCGCAGGGCACCAAAGGAAATGCCCTGGCTTTCCTGGCCACTTATTTCGGGGTGAAAAGGGAGGAAGTTATGGCGATCGGAGACGGCTACAACGACCTGGATATGCTGGAGTACGCCGGTCTGGGTGTGGTGGTGGCCAACGCCAGGGACGAAATCAAGGAAAAGGCCGACTACGTGACGTCTGCCTCTTATGGCGACGGTGTGGTGGAGGCGCTGGAGAAGTTTGTGCTGGTTTAGCGTATTATTTGGGTCGTGAGACGTGATTTAAACTTTTCTCATTACTGCTTTGTTTTTTGTTTTGTGTATTTGCACTTGCGTAAATTTTCAGGGAGATTACCGAATTATTCGCGGGTGTTTAAGCAAAACTACAATTAGACATAACAACGTGTGTGCATAACCTCTGATTATTCCAGGCTATCCTGAAAATATAAACTGATAAAATGAGACAGGAGAACCGTCCCCTTGTCTCAAGCATGTGCTTAATCACTGATTATTTTAATGGGAGGGGGCAGGTGGTGTATTTTTTTGGTAAGAATGACTGGCACACCTTTGAGCAGGGCGCTCAAAAAGAATGGCTGGTGACCAACGGCATAGGCGGCTATGCCTCCAGCACCATTATCAACGCCAACACCCGCAAGTACCACGCCCTGCTGACCGCGGCCCTTAATCCGCCTGGCTGGAGGATGGTTCTGCTCAGTAAGCTCGATGAACGTTTTACGGCGGGTGATTGCACCTACAACCTGGCCGCCAATGAGCACAAATCAGGTTTTTCGGAGCTTGGATTTATCCACCTGCAGCAGGTTGCGATCAACCCTGTCCCTACCTTTACCTATAGTTTCGGGGATATTTTCCTGGAAAAAACCGTTTTCATGGTGCACGGCCAGAACACCACAGTTGTTCTATACCGGGTGCTGAACGGCGCGGAGCCGGGGGTATTAACCCTGACCCCCATGGTTAACTGCCGCGGCCACCACTTTATTACCAGTGAAGGGCAAATTGATTTTACCCAGAGCAGGGTAAAGGGCGGAGTCATGGTTACAAGCAGGGAGGACATGCCTTCCCTGCTGCTCACCTGTGATGCGGGCGATTATGTCGCGGACGGCAAGTGGTATAACGGCATGTT
This sequence comes from Desulfotomaculaceae bacterium, assembly GCA_041645005.1. Taxonomy (GTDB): domain Bacteria; phylum Bacillota; class Desulfotomaculia; order Desulfotomaculales; family Pelotomaculaceae; genus Pelotomaculum_B. The sequence goes on from JBAZQW010000005.1 coordinate 17,664, forward strand.
TTACGCGGTGGAAAAGGAGCGGGGGGAAAATCCTTGCGAGGACCTCTATATGCCCGGTATTTTTAAAATTCCGTTTGCGGCTGGGGAAAGCAAAACCCTGACAGTAATTGCTGCCACCACAAAAACCGGCAGCCGGAACGGGGAAGAACTGCTGCAGGCGGAAAAAGACCGGATTAGGGCACTTGTGGCCCAGGCTGGCTACAGTGATCACTTTGCCCGCCGCCTGGTGCGGGCCGCGGACGCATTCATCGTCCAGCGCCGCTCCACCGGCAAAAAAACGGTGATAGCCGGTTATCCCTGGTTTGCCGACTGGGGACGGGACGCCATGATTGCCCTGCCGGGGCTGACCCTGGTGACCGGGCGTTTCCCGGAAGCGCGCGAAATCCTGGCCACATTTGCCGGCCATTGCCAGAAGGGCCTGCTGCCCAACGCTTTCTTTGACTGGCAGGCGGATCCGGTTTTCAATACTGTTGACGCTTCCCTCTGGTTTGTTAACGCGGTCTATAAATACCTCGTTTATACCGGTGACCTGGAATTTATCCGTGCCAATCTTTATGACACAGTAAAAGAAATTATCAACTGGTACATGAAAGGCACGGATTACAACATAGTAATGGATAAGGACGGACTTCTTAGCGCCGGGTCCCCGCGTGTCCAGCTGACCTGGATGGACGCCAAGGTGGACGACTGGGTGGTGACCCCCAGGCACGGCAAGGCTGTGGAAATAAACGCCCTCTGGTATAACGCGATCCAGGTGTTTAATAAGCTGTCATTTCTTTTGGGGCAGGATATGCTTTATGCGGACCTGCCGGATAAAATCAAAAATAGTTTTCAGCGGGAATTTTGGAATGAAAGCGGCGGCTGCCTCAATGATGTGGTCGCACCGCAAGGAACCGACCGCAGTGTCAGACCAAACCAGCTGTTGGCGGCAAGCCTGCCCTTCAGCATGCTCAGCCGGGAGCAAATGAGCCGGGCGGTGCGGAAAGTCTGGCGGGAGCTTTACGTCACCTACGGTATCCGCAGCCTGTCCCCGTGGGACCCTTTATACCAGGGAGTGTACCTGGGCGACCGGCTGAGGCGGGATGGCGCTTACCACCAGGGTACCGCCTGGAGTTGGCTGATCGGACCTTATATTACCGCCTACCGGCGGGCGTACAATTACAGCGCGGACAGCCGCACCCAGGCCCAGCGGTTTATCTCACCCTTCCGCGACCAGCTGCGTGACCACGGGGTGGGCTATATATCCGAAATATTTGACGGAGATGAGCCTGCCCTTCCGCGAGGCTGTATCGCCCAGGCCTGGGGAGTGGCGGAGGTGCTGCGGGCTTATGTTGAAGATGTGCTGGAAATCCAGCCCCCGGCGCAGAAAAAGATACAGGAATTGGAAGGAGTGCAATGATCATAAACCAGCAGTTTGATTTAAACGATGTTGAAGGATTATGCAGGATTGATACCAAGGGTATGCTGGCCGCCCTGGACGGTCTGCCGCTGCAGTGTTCGGAGGCTTGCGGCAGTTTGAGCGAACAAATTAAACTGCCCGAAATTGAAGCCATTTCTAATATTATGGTTACCGGGCTTGGCGGCTCAGCCATCGGGGGGGATTTGCTGAGAGTTTACACAGCCGGCAAGATTTCTGTGCCTGTAACGGTGAACAGGGATTATACCGTACCCGAATTTGTCGGACCCGACACACTGGTTTTTGCCATAAGCTATTCCGGCAACACCGAGGAAACCCTGAGCGCCTATGAGGATGCACGGGCCAGGGGGGCTTCCATAATTGTCATTTCCACCGGTGGAAAATTAGGCGAGATGGCCTTGCGGGACGGAGTGCCTCTGGTGAAGGTTCCTTCCGGCTATGCGCCGCGAGCGGCTACCGGTTTTTTGTTTATTCCCACGCTGAAAATCCTGCAGCGGCTGGGGCTGCTGCCAGGCCTGAATGACGAAATAATGGCGATGACCGGCTTTGTCAGGGAACTGCAAAAAAAGCTCAGCGCGCAAGCGCCCATGGCGGACAACCCGGCCAAACAAATAGCCTGTAAGCTTCACCAAAAAATACCGGTTATCTGGGGCTGTACCGGCACCACCGAGGTTGTGGCGCAGAGGTGGAAGGGGCAGATCAACGAGAACGCCAAGGCCCCGGCTTACTGGAATGTTTTCCCCGAGCTGAACCATAATGAAATTGTCGGCTTGCAGTTTCCAGTAGAGCTTTTAAAGAAGATTCACGTGATCATCCTCAGGGACGAGCAGGATCATCCGAGGGTGCAAAAACGCATCGAAATTACCAAAGGGGTGATCAAGGATGTGGTCGACGGGTACACGGAAGTCTGGGCTTCGGGCGATAATGCTCTGTCAAGGCTTTTTTCCCTGATTTACACCGGAGACTACGCCAGTGTGTACCTGGCCGCACTTTACGGCATCGACCCCGGGCCGGTCAGAGTGATTGATTTTCTCAAACGGGAGCTGCAAGATAGTGAAGCTGTTCGCTGACTACCACACCCATACCACATACAGCGACGGCCGGGGCACCCCGGCGGAAAACATCAAAGCCGCTGCCGGCAGGGGGCTGGCGGCGGTGGCTATAACCGACCACGGCCCCAGGGGCATCGGCATCGGCGTGGCTGGCCCGGAAACTTTTCTGTCCATAAAGGAGGAGGTTGCCGGGCTGGCTGACAGTTTTCCTGAAATCAGGACGCTGGTAGGAGCCGAGGCGGCGGTGATCAGCAGCGACGGCCGCCTGGACCTGCCCAAAGAGATCATAGATCAACTCGACCTTTTAATCGCGGGACTGCACCCCTTCTATGTGCCTGATAAACTGGGTGACGCCCTGTTTTACACTTTGCCCAACCTGGCAGCCAAGCTGAGCAGGAGCGCCTGGGCCAAAATGCGCAATGCCAATACCAAGGCTCTGATTGGAACGGTTTACAGCTACCGGGTCGATATTATCAGTCATCCGGACCTGATGCTGCCTGTTGATCCGGACGAGCTGGCCAGGGCCTGTGCCGGGAGGGAAACCGCCCTTGAAGTTAATACCGGCCACCATTATAATAAAGAAGAAATCGTCCGCGCCGCCGCGCACAGGGGGGCCAGGCTGGCTATTAACAGCGACGCCCACTACCCTGAGACGGTGGGGGATCTTGCCTCCGGCATAGCACTGGTGGAGAGACTGCGGTTCCCCGCGGAAATGATCATCAACGCCGTGCATTGACTTCTTAAAAAATTGACAGGATTTACAGGATTTTTACGATTTACAGGATTTTTATTAATTTATTATATAGATAATATGATTCTGGTAAAAAGCCCTTTTTTGCTATCATTTTGGTCTTTATATAGGCATGGGTTGATGATATTTGTATTTATATTTTCTTAATTGAGTTAAATTTCTTTGTTTTATTCTTCTTAAATCTTGTTAATCCTGTCTAATCCTGTTAATCTTGTCAAAAATCTTTATTAATTCTCACGTCCCACGTCTCAAAAGGGGGATATTTATTATGATCACGCCAAAGCTTGTAATTGTTACCGGCCTGTCCGGCGCCGGCAAGACTCAGGCCCTGCGCAGCCTGGAAGACCTGGGCTTTTTTTGCGTGGACAACCTTCCCCCCGCATTGATTTCCAAATTTGCTGAACTCTGCGCACAAGCGGCCAGCAAAATTAATAAAATGGCATTGGTGGTTGATATCAGGGGTGGAGAGTTTTTTAACACGCTCTTTGGAGTTCTTTCAGAACTTGACGACAAGGGCATCCGGTACGAGATACTATTCCTGGAAGCTTCCGACGAAACCCTGGTGAGGCGGTTTAAGGAGTCTAGAAGGCGCCACCCGCTCAGTTCGCACGGGGAAGTGCTGGATGTGATCCGGGAAGAGCGCAGCCTGTTGCAGGAACTGAGGGGAGGCGCGCACAAGGTTATCGACACCTCCGGTATGACCGTCAAAGAGCTAAAAGAAGAAATCTCCGCTATCTTTGCGGACAGTACCGACCCTTCCGGACTGCACATTACAGTGATTTCATTCGGTTTTAAATACGGCATACCGCTGGATTCCGATCTTGTCATTGATGTCAGGTTCCTGCCCAACCCGCACTACCAGGCTGAATTGTGCGCCTTTAACGGCAATGATCCCGTGGTGCGCGACTTTGTCTTTAAATCAGAGGTAACAGAAAAGTTCATGGCCAAGTTTGCTGACTTTGTGGAGTTTCTCATACCGGAATACATTAAAGAAGGGAAAACAACTTTAATGATAGCTATCGGCTGCACAGGAGGCATGCACCGCTCAGTGGCCCTGGCCAACCGGCTGGGGGATGTCCTTGGCGAAAAGCATTACCGGATAACGGTCCGGCACAGGGATATCAGCAGGGTATAAATTTTTAAGCGGTCACGCGGTGTTATCATAGCGAAAAGAGTACGGGAGCTGAAAAAATGATCCTGCTCAGGTGGCTTTATCCGGGGATGAAGATAAAACGTTGGCTGCTGCTGACTCTGGCAGGCTTACTGCTGACATTGCTTGGAGTCGATTTGTTGATGGAAGGCGGGTTTCTGGGAGGCTTTGCCCGTTCCATCCACCGTCTGGAGTACGCTTTGCTTAGTGAAGATTACAACCGGATAGCCGGCGTGGTAATTGTTATTTCAGGCTTGTCCGTGATGGCTGTCGGCCTTTTAAAATCATTCCACTCCATCGCCGGGGCGCTGGCGCCCGAGCAGGAGGGCAGGATGGCCGAGGTGATTTACGCCAGGCACAGCCTCAAGCGCGGGCCGAAAGTTGTGGTTATCGGCGGCGGCACGGGTCTTTCGGTTTTATTGCGCGGTCTCAAGGAGTATACCAGCAATCTCACCGCCATTGTGACCGTTGCCGATGACGGTGGCAGTTCCGGCCGCCTCAGGGGGGATCTCGGCATTCTCCCGCCGGGGGATATCAGGAACTGCCTGGTGGCGCTCGCTGATAAGGAACCGTTGATGGAAGAGCTGCTGCAGTATCGTTTTTCAACTGGCGAACTGGCGGGACACAGCATCGGGAATCTGCTGCTGGCCGCTTTAACCGACACTACCGGCGGGTTTGACAAGGCCGTACGAAGCTTGAGCAAGGTTCTGGCTGTCCGTGGCCAGGTATTGCCGGCCACGCTCTCTGACATTACCCTTTATGCCGAGTTGGACGACGGCAGGGTAGTGCAGGGAGAGTCAAAAATATCCTGCACTACGGGCATCAAAAAAGTGTTTTTGAAGCCCTCCCGCTGCCTGCCCCTGCCTGAAGCGTTGTCGGCGATAAGGGAGGCGGACGCTGTTGTGCTTGGCCCCGGCAGCCTTTATACCAGCATCATCCCGAACCTTTTAGTAAAAGGAATCCCCGAGGCTCTGGCCAAGACGGCAGCTATTAAAATCTATGTGTGCAATGTGATGACCCAGCCCGGTGAAACCGGCGGTTACACCGCTTCTTCCCACCTGCGGGCAATCATTGCTCACGCCGGAAAGTTTTTGGATTACGTTGTGCTCAACACCGGCCAGGTGTCGCCCAGACTGCGCGCCCGTTACCGGCAGGAGGGGGCCGAACCGGTAGCGGCCGATTTAGCCGAGGTGGAAAAACTGGGCATTGAAGCGGTGTGTGAAGACCTGGTCTACCGGACCGAAGTGGTGCGCCACCACCCCGACAAGCTCGCCAGGACGGTTTTACGCCTGATTTTTTCATCAAAGATGCAGTACGAAAAGGTAAGGTATTTAAGCAACCAAAAAGAAGAAGAGCCGGACAGGGAAATCTCGACTTCCTAAAGCAAACGCTGGCGCCTTCTCTTATCCGGTGCCGCGCAGCGGGGTTTCCCCGCATTTTTTGTGGTATAATATAGCCAAAAGAAGAGAGGGAACTGTTTGTCCTTTTCGGCAGTAACAAAAAATGAGCTGGCAAGGGTGATGGGCCAGCGTTCCTGCTGCCGCCTGGCCGAACTGGCTGCACTTGTCAAAATGGATGGCAGTATCCAGCTTAGCGGCGGACGGCGGCTGTCGTTAAATATCATAACGGAAAACGCCGCTGTGGCACGGAAAATTTTTTCCCTGGTTAAAAGCCTCTTTGATCTGCAAACCGAAGTGCTGGTGCAGAGAAAAAATCGTTTAAAAAAGAACAATATCTACCTGGTGCGCTTTCCCCCCCAACAGGGGATGAGTGATATCCTGCAGCGACTGGGCATGCTGGACGGGACGGGGCGGCTCAAGGAAATAGCGCCGCGTGACTTGCTGCGCCGTGATTGCTGCCGGCGGTCTTACCTGAGGGGGGTGTTTCTCGGTGGAGGATCGGTTAACAGCCCCGAGGGTAATTACCACCTGGAGATTGTCACCAGCAATGAAAAGTTCGCTGATGTTATCAGCAGGCTGATGAACAAATTCAACCTGGACGCCAGATCAAGCCAGCGAAAAAACTGTAAAGTGATTTACTTGAAGGAGAGCGAGCACATAATCAGTTTTTTGAATATAATAGGCGCTCACTCCGCCCTGCTGAACTTTGAAAACGCCAGGATTTATAAAGGCATGCGCAACAAGGTCAACCGCCTGGTCAACTGTGAGACGGCCAACCTGAACAAGACCGTGAACGCGGCCGTGCGCCAGATTGAAAACATAGAATTGATCAGGGATGTCCTGGGCCCGGATAACATGCCGGATTCCCTGAAGGAAACCGCGGAGGTCAGGCTCAAGTACCCGGACGCCTGCCTTAAGGAACTCGGCAGCATGATGCAGCCGCCGCTGGGCAAATCATGTATCAATCACCGCCTGCGCAGGATTGAAGAGCTTGCTGAAAAAATAAGGAGCGGAAAACTATGAGAAGGGTTGAAATATTTCCCGCTCCCGGCATAAAGAACACGATGCGCTACTCCTTTCAGATAGTGGGCCTCCCCAGGGTGGCCTTTAATTTCCTGGTTATTGTCTTATGCCGTTACCTGCCGTTTTTCGGCTTGAAGAATTTTTTATACCGGCGACTTGGGGTGAAGGTTGGCAGGGGCGCCTCTGTAGGTTTGATGGTCATGTTTGATATTTTTTTCCCTGGTTTAATATCGATAGGGGAGAACAGTATTATTGGCTATAACGCCACTATTCTCACCCACGAGTTCCTGATACGGGAGTATCATAAAGGGCCTGTAGAGATAGGCTCCAACGTGCTGATCGGCTCAAATACCACGATCTTGCCGGGGGTACGTATAGGGGACGGCGCGGTGGTGGGGGCGGGTTCCCTGGTCAACAGGGATATACCGCCGGGAGTGCTGGCCGCCGGCGTACCCGCGAGGGTGAGACGTGAGAAATGAGACGTGAGACGTGGGACGACCGGGATGCAGGTGTGAATTTATTCGAACAGAATGTCCTGATGAATCCTGCCCTACAATTTTAGGTCGCAAGGTGTGATTCAAGCTTTCCACTTAGTCCAAGACCCGGAAGG
>JBAZQW010000006.1:0-24884 GCA_041645005.1 Desulfotomaculaceae bacterium
AGAAAACTGCTCCAGGCAGGCATCCCAAACCACTACCCGGGTTTGAAATGGCTTTTTACCCGCCTGAGTGGCTGTACTGTGACGAAGAAGACCTGCCCGTTGACGGCATCAAGCGGGTGGGGGAGGAGCCTTAAAACACCAAAAGACCTTAAAAAATTAGTCCTTGCCATCAGCAGCGCGGGGACTTTTTTTTAACTATATGGGGCAGATCCGAAGTGCCACCATAAAAAACGGCCGATACCGAGAACCTGCTCTATGGGCATAATAATTTCGCTGAGTTTTAAAAACAAAAAAAGGCCCGCGGCCTCAGTTATCAAATTAATCATAAGCATATGGTCAATTACCAGCGGTAAGGGACTTTAACCCCCTTGAATTTCTCCTTGGGTATCTCAACGTTAGTTTCTATACCGGTGGTGTCGTTTGCCAGGCCTGATTTTTTAATCATAAATAAGCAAGATAAAATAAAAAAGGGGTAGACTCGCTACCCCTGGTATTTTAGTACTAATAGCTTTGTGTTTTCCGGAAACAGTCACTACAGTAAACAGGCCTGTCGCCGCTTGGCTGGAACGGAACCTCAGTTTCCTTGTTACAGCTGGCGCATACAGCAGGATACATCTGCCGGCGCTGGCGATAGTCACCACCACCACCACTGCGTCTGTTCTGGTCTTTGCGGGCTGCACGGCAATTCGGGCAACGGCCCGGCTCGTTGGTAAAGCCTTTCTCCGCAAAGAATTCCTGTTCTGATACTGAGAACACAAACTCGCAGCCACAGTCACGACATGTCAGATAACGGTCTTGGTACATTAAAACACTCCCTCGAATTATTTTGGTCCTTTGGTTTAGGAAATAACAAGTTTGTATTCCCTGACCAATTTAACATATTGGGAGAGGGAAATAACCATAACCTAACCGTTAGAACCTCCTAACTTTATCACATCTATCAGATAAAGTCAAAATATATTTTACTGAAATGTAAATATGAAAATATGAAAATAATGTAAACAAAAACTACCCGGCGCAGCCGGGTAAAAGGAGGTAAAACCGATCCTGTGAAATGCTTTGCCAGTACATCGGGGTCAATCCTCATACCCTGATCCTGTATTAGTAGAATCACTTCACCACTGTTCAGATAGGTTTTTATGGTCAGCTTACCCCCGGCGACATAGCTTCAAGCCCGTTGTGAACAGGAAAATGCGAGGGTATATACGTGGACGTGGTTTCCGGCTAAAAAGATACTATCAGGCCACCGTTGCCCGCGTATGTTCCCATGGTGCTGCCTACTTTGCTTATAATCACCTTGCCGGGCTGGAAATTATCTTCTATGCTTTTCTTTAGATTTAAAGCTTCCTGAAGACAGTTGACGTGGCTGATACCTACAATCTTTTCCTGCAGGTTGCCGCCCATTTCCCCTACCAGCTGTACTATCCGCTGCAATGATTTAGCGCGTCCCCGCACCTTTTCAAGCACATCTATCTGGCCCCTGTCCCCTGCTTTGCCGATGGGCCTGATACTGAGCATCGTGCCGATAAATCCCGGCAGCCTGCCCACGCGGCCGCCTTTGATCAGGTTTTCCAGGGAGTCCATAGTAAAGAGAGTGGTCATACCATTCCTGTAATCAATAATTTTTCCTACAACAGCCTGCACGTTGATTCCGGAATGTATGAATTCATGAGCTTTGATGGCAAGAATGCCGAGACCCAGGGAACCGGTGAGGGAGTCGATCAGGTATATGTCTCCGGGCACTGACTTTGCCGCCAGTTGGGCGCTTTCAAAGGTGCCGCTGAGAGCCGATGATAAACCTATAAATACAACCGAGGCGTGATTGACCAGAGCTTCCCTGAAGGCGACGGCAAAGGCCTCCGGAGTCGGCCTGGATGTCTTGGGGAGTTCCCTGGAGTCAGCCATGCGTTCCCAAAATTGCTCCGGGCTTATAGTAACCCTCTCTGTAAAGGTTTCATTATTCTCAAAGGTGACATGCAAAGAAACAACTCCTATGCCGTATTTGTCAACCAGATCTTGCGGCAGGTCGCACGAGCTGTCGGTGATTATTTTTATGTCCATATATACACCCTTTCTAAATCTTTACGGGGAAATTTTATAGCACAAATGAGAAGAGCGCAATAAAAATCTTAAATCTAGAAATCCTATGGAGCTCAAATTTAATGACTTCCATATTATGTAAAACCATATCAGGTTGACACCGTCCGCGCTGGTACAGATTGTTGACATTAAAAAACGGAAGTGCTAGAATTACTTTGCGCTATTTATAAATCAAATGCCCGAGTGGCGGAACTGGCAGACGCACAGGACTTAAAATCCTGCGGGGTTAACTCCCCGTACCGGTTCGATTCCGGTCTCGGGCACCAATTTTAAAGACTTCCAGGGTTCTGGAAGTCTTTTTTTCTATCAGTTTTATCCAACATTTTTTCCAGCGCAAAATCCTGGGGGAAGCAAGAGAACCGTCCCCTTGCTTCCAACTTCAAGAACATCTCGAACCTTCATGCCCTACCTCTTCATGACCAGTTACTTGTATTTTACTCTTTCTAAAGCCGGTTGTCACGGCGTGAGCATCTAATCATCCTCGAAAAAAGGGTATTGAATTGTTACCCTGCTTATTTGTCCCCCAAAGGCATAAAACATTTACAATTTGTAATGATAATTAGCAAATGAATTGGAGAAATCATTGTCCTATTTTTATATCAATAGGGAGGTTATTTTTTGGATAAAAATATTATGCTTGATTTTTGCAGTGACCTTCTGGATAAAATTACTGTGGTCAAGGGATACCTCAACTTAAATATGGAACGAAAGAATGTAGATTACACGATATTGCTGCTTCAAGAAGTGGAAAGCCTGGAATTAAGAATAAACAAGATGATAGACAGCCTGAACGCCGGTTAAACTGAGCGCATATCAGGAACATCACCGGCCAGTCCGGCTTCTTTCAGTGACTGCCAGGCTGCTTTTTTCTCTGCCTCCAACTGCTTGATTTCTTCCCTGAGCGGTTTTATTTGACCTCGCAATTCCTTTAAACTGGCCAAATTCTCCGTGTCTTTGTTTTCCCTGGCTTCCCGCACCAGGCTTTTAAGCTCGGTTAAATCAGCTTTTATGGCCTGCCTCAGTTCTTTGCCTTCTTCCCGCTCACTTAAAAGTGTCTCCCAGCCACTTAACCTTTTGAGCAAGGATAACTTTGATTTTTGCTCCTGCCCCGGAGCATTGTTGCCCGTATCCGCGGCCAGGGCTACGCCGGCCAGCCCGGCGAGCAGAAGCAGCGCTATAAATATGGTTATCCCGGTTTCTACCATTAGCATTATAGTAGATCTGAAATTCTAAATTTACGTGTAAAAAGTGTAAAAAGTATGTAAAAAGTATGGAAAAGCAGGACTGAAGGCTTAAATGTAGTATGTATAAAAGATAAAGCATGAAAACGGGAGGCGGTCGCAGGTGGGGAGTATGGAAAAATATAAAGTTCCTGTTGAAAAACTAAAAAGAGTGTGTCACAGCAATGAGCTTGATTTTTGTGAAACCACAGCTGATATTGAGCCTCTTGACGGTTTTATCGGACAGGACAGGGCGGTCAGGGCTATGCAGTTTGGCCTGGCTATGAAGGCCCCGGGCTATAATATCTTTGTTGTAGGGCTTCCCGGAACCGGCAAGAGCACCTACGTTCAGGCTATTGTGTCCCAGGCGGCGTCAGGCCTCCCGAGGTCCGGTGACTGGTGTTATATTTACAACTTTGCCGATAAGGACCGCCCGCTGGCAGTGTCACTTCCGTCAGGAGAGGGCCGCGGCTTCAAAAAAGACATGGAAGAGCTGCTGTCCGATTTGAGGATCACCATTCCCAAGGCCTTTGAAGGCGGTGATTATGAAAATAAGAAGGACGCGATTGTCCAGTCGGTCAACCAGAAAATGACGAATTACTTCCTGGATATAGAGGCTGAGGCGCAGAAAGCAGGTTTTGACATGAAGCGCACCCCGAACGGGATTATTTTTGTGCCATTAAAGGACGACAAGCCGCTATCCCCTGAGGATTACGAAAAACTCCCGGCCCAGGACCGTAGGGAGATGGAAGAGAAAGGGCACAGGCTGCACAAGAAACTGGATGAGGCGTTTCACACCGGGCGGGCGCTGGAAAAGAAAGCGAGTGAGGAAATTGCCGCTCTGGAAAAGCAGATTGCTGTTTTCGCCGCAGGGCCTCTGGTACAAAGGCTGTTGGATAAGTATAACGACTTCACCTCAATCGTTGATTACCTGAAGATGTATCTGTTGGATATAACCAACAACCTTGAAGTTTTTAAAAGCGCGGCTGCCGCTTCCGGGCAGGCGCGTGTCCCTGTCCCACAGGAGGAAGCGGACGTCTTTGCCCGCTACAATGTAAACCTTTTCGTTAATAATGAGAAAAACGGGGGTGTCCCGGTAGTAATCGAGCCCAGTTCCCACTACTACAACCTTTTTGGCAAGATTGAATACAAGAGCCAGATGCTGGCCCTCAGCACAGATTTTTTAATGATCAAGCCTGGCGCGATCCACCGGGCTAACGGGGGATACCTGATCTTGCAGGCCAAGGATGTGCTCAGCGATCCTTTTTCCTGGGACACTTTAAAGAAAGCGCTCAAGTACCGGCAGGCTGCTGTGGAGAATATTGGCGAGCAGTACCGCCTGGTGCCGACGGTTACTTTGAGGCCGGAGCCGATATCTCTCGACGTAAAAGTTGTTTTGATCGGCAGCCCGCAGATTTATTACCTGCTTTATAACCTGGATGAGGATTTTCAGAAACTCTTTAAAGTCAAGGTTGATTTTGACACCGAAATGCCACGGACGCCTGAAAACCTGCGCCAGTACGCTTCCTTTGTAAATTCAGTATGTCAGCGGGAGAGCCTGAAACACTTCAGCCGGGACGGCCTGGCCAGAATAATTGAGTACGGGTCCAGGCTGGCAGGGCACCAGGAAAAGCTGTCAACCAGGTTCAACGAGGTGGTCGAAGTTGTTTATGAAGCCGCGTCCTGGGCACAGCTTGAGAGTGCCGAATATGTTGAGTCCTCTCACGTGGAGAAAGCGATAAATGAAAAAGTTTACCGCTCGAACAGACTGGAAGAGAAGATCCAGGAATTTATCACCCGGGGAACAATAATGATTGACACCAGCGGTGAGGTAGTGGGGCAGGTCAACGGGCTTTACGTGATTGATTCGGGTGGCTACTCCTTTGGAAGGCCGTCAAGGATTACAGCGACAACCTATATGGGCAGGGGCGGGGTTGTGAATATTGAGCGGGAAGCTAAGATGAGCGGCAATATTCATTCTAAAGGTGTTTTAACCCTGGCCGGGTACCTGGGCGGCAAGTTTGCCCAGGAGAAGCAGCTGGGGCTGACAGCCCAGATTACCTTTGAGCAGCTTTATGACGGCGTGGAAGGTGACAGCGCGTCAAGTGCCGAGCTGTACGCCATCCTGTCAAGCCTGGCGGACCTCCCTGTAAAACAGAATATGGCGGTTACCGGCTCGGTAAACCAGTTCGGTGAAATACAGCCAATCGGCGGGGCGACTGAAAAAATCGAGGGCTTCTTTGAGGTGTGCAAAGCTAAAGGTCTGACCGGCAGCCAGGGTGTGGTAATTCCGGCTCAAAACGTGGACAATTTAATGATCAAAGACGAAATATTGGAGGCGGTTAAAAAAGGACAGTTTCAAATATACGCGGTTAAGAGCATTGAAGAGGGGATCGAGCTTCTGTGCGGCGCTCCGGCCGGAAAGACCGGTGAGGACGGAACTTATCCCGAGGATAGTGTTTTCGGGCGGGTAGACCGGAAGTTGCGTGAGTTCAATGAAGGGTTGAGTAAAACTGACAAGGGGAATGCCGAGAAGAAAGCGCACAGCTGCACACCCTGTCAGAACTAAAAAAACCGCTGTGAGCAGCGGTCAAACGTGAAAATAATCAAGAGGGTGCCTTGATCCCGAGCATGCTGAGCAGGGCCAGGGCTGCGGCGTCTTCCGGGCTGTCTTCACAGATTTCAACTTTTTCATCTTTATAACACCATTTGTCGACATCTTTATCATAGTTTAAAGAGAACCCTTTAATCGATCTTATCTTTAATTCATAAAGCAGCATCGACAGCCTGGGCAACCAGACCAGATCCCCCACCTCGCGCAGGGAAAGAACTATTTTTTTCTCTTTTTCATGCCTGAGGATGATCGGCTCAATGATTTCCTCGCCCGCCTCCCCGTAGACAATGGTAAGGTCACCCACTTTAGGTTCCCACGGTAAATACCTTGCCAACTCTTTGGCCAGTTCAACGCGGATCACCTTAAAACCTCCTTTGTCTCCGGCGGCTGAATAATTGGCTGACTAATGCAGATCTATTATATCTTTTTTTCAGGCAAAAAGATATAAGAAGGCCACACCCCACGGCAAGCCTTCTTATAATCCCTTAAAAGGGGCTATGCCTTTTTTAGCGTATGATTAAAACTGAACACGGCGCGTGCCGGGATACCGTGCTGCTGACGCTGCCCAGGAGGAAACCCTTGATGCCGCTCAACCCGCTGCTGCCCATTATGATCAGATCGTAACCGTCTACCCGGGCTTTCAAGACAATGGCATCGGCTGGATGGCCGGGCACCATTTCAGTATCTGCCGGGATACCGTAGGCGGCTATGTCCCGGGCAGCCCGCTCCAGCAGTTCCTTCCCGTGCTCTTTTACCTCATCAACAACTATGCTGCGCAAGCGATCTACAGTGAGAACGGGCACAACATGAAACAGAGTGACTTTTGCGCCAAACTTTTTGGCCAGCGCCGCTCCCTGATGGGCCGCTTTAAGCGATTGTTCCGAGCCGTCAATTGGGATAAGTACTTTTTTATACATTTCACCGCTCACCTCCCCTTTTAATTTTAATACTTTCTTGCTTTCAAGTAAAATTCCTGCTGCCGGCAATATTGGCCCAGGGTTGTGGAAATTTATTCATTAATTTGCAGGAAGAAAGGCAATAATATATAAGATGTATAATAAACCTCACAGGCAGGGGGGATAAGAATTTGTTCAAGATCATGAGGCGGGCTTTTCTATTAATTATAGTGATTGCCGTCCTGACCGGGATCGCTGTTAATGGAGGATGCTCTTTACTCAAGCAGCCTCAGTCCAAGCAGAGCGCCGGGCAGGACCAGGCCGGGCCGCTGCCGGGAGTGGGCACTGATACTGTGGCTGATGTGGTCTCCCTGACGAGCCCGGCGGTGGTGAAAATATCAACAAGGGTAGCCTCACGTGTATCAAGCGATCCCCTGTTCAGCGACCCTTTTTTCCGCCAGTTCTTTGGACTGCCGTCCCAGCCCAGACAGGAGGAGGGCCTGGGGTCGGGCTTCATTATTTCAAAGGACGGGTACATCCTCACCAATGAGCACGTGATTGACGGCGCCAGCAGCATTTCCGTTACTGTGACCGGTTTTGACAGGGATCTGGAAGCAAAAGTTGCAGGAGCGGACTATGACCTGGACCTGGCCCTGTTGAAAATAGAACCAGGCCGGGATCTTCCTTCCTTAAACCTGGGCGATTCAGACCAGATCCGGGTGGGCAACTGGGTTATCGCCATCGGCAATCCTTACGGGCTGGACCACACGGTCACCACCGGGGTGATCAGCGCCAAAGGCCGCCCGATCAGTGTTAATGACCGTCAGTATGAAAACCTGCTGCAAACCGACGCGTCCATTAACCCGGGCAACAGCGGCGGGCCCCTGCTGGACCTGAAAGGTGAAGTAATCGGGATTAACACGGCCATCAGCTCTCAGGCGCAGGGAATCGGTTTCGCCATACCAACCAGCACAGTACGGCAGGTGCTGGAGGATCTCAAGAATAATGTGAGCAAGAGCCGCCCCTGGGTTGGCGTGCAGGTCCGGACTGTGGACAATGAGATAGCCCGCTACCTGGGGTTGGATAAAGCCGAAGGGGCGGTTATAGACGGCGTGATTGCGGGCAGCCCGGCTGAAAGTGCGGGTCTAAGAGAGTGGGATGTTATCGTTGAGTTTAATGGTAAAAAAATAAGCGACGCGGATGAACTGGTGGAAGCCATAAAAAATACGCAAGCCGGCCAGAAAGTAAATATCTCGATAATACGCCAGCGTCAGTTAAGCCAACTGACTGTGTCGGTTGCCGAGAAGCCGCAAAATGTAAGATAAGAGGAAAAAGGTTTAATGATTAGCCTGGAGTTGATGGAATTGGTTGACTGGGAGAGAGTGTACAGGCTGCTGGACCAGGTTACTCCCCTGGCTGTTGATTGCGGCCGGCTTTGCGGCGGGATCTGCTGCGCGGAATGGGAGAAAGGGGTGGGCATGTACCTGCTGCCGGGTGAAGAGGTTATGTTTGACAGGAACGAAGACTGGCTGACCTGGCAGAAGCATTCCACGGAGGAATATGAGTTTTGCCCTGGTTGGCGGGGCAGCATTTATTTTGTCTGCTGCCGCGGCTTCTGTCCGAGGGATAAAAGACCCCTTGCCTGCAGGACGTTTCCCGTCTCACCGTATCTCTCGCCAGATGGAACTCTTGAGCTGCGCCTGGAAGATGCCGCCATGCCAATTTGTCCCCTGGTGAAGGCGGGAGATATTAATCTTTTGGACAGGCGTTTTTTAGCCAGAGTTAGACTGGCCTGGGAGGAGCTTATAAAGAGCCCGCTGATCCGGGACCATGTGGAGTGGGAGTCCCGCTGTCTGGACAGGCAGGCCGGTGAGCCGTGGAGAAAGCTGCTTTGAGATATGTTTGATAAATGGAATCTAATAGGAAATTATTTGTCCGGATAAATCCAGACCCACAAAAATCTGACGTCCGACATCTGACGACTGACGACCGAAATCGTAGGTGCGAATTCATTCGCACAAAAACAGCACTAATCGATACAATGTTCGATTGAAATCGAACCCTACATCGCTGATTTTCATCCTCTGCTGGTGCCGCAACAGCGGCATGTATGTCTAAGTTGTAAAAGTAAGTCCCAGGCTTTGGGCCAGGAGTTCGACTGGGTGAACCACAGGGATATTCAAGCCCTGTTTAATCAGTCCGTGCCGGATTTGCATTGTACAAGCGGGGCAGCAGGTTGCCACAACCTCTGCTCCTGTTTCTTTTATGGAGGATATTTTTTTGTTAAGTATGTTCATGCTGGTGTCGTAGTGATAAAAAGAAAAGGCGCCGCCGCCTCCGCAGCAGTTATTCGCGCCGGGCATTTCCCTGAAACCGGTACAAGTCCGGTCCAGAAGCTCGCGCGGCCCGGCTGTAATCCCCTGTGCCTTGGCCAGATGGCAGGGGTCGTGATAGGTTATGCTCTTGTTAACTTTTTGCAGGTTATGTCCGGTGAGGAGATCGTTAAGCAGGTTTGATAAGTCCAGCACTTCCATGCCTTTTAAGTCGCTGCTCTCCTGCAGGGCCGCAGAGCAGGAAGCGCAGTCAGTGACGACCGCTTCCACCCCCAGGCGCTGAAAAGCAGCAAAATTTGAGTCTGCCAGGGATTTTGCCGTATCTGTTTGCCCGTTTTCTGCTTGAGGAAGACCGCAGCACCTTAAATCCACAGGGGTGACAACTTCGCAGCCCAGCCGTGCGAGTACCGCTACCGTACTTTTAGCCACAGCCGGGAATAAGAAGTTGGTGGTGCAGCCCAGGAAATACCCCACCCTCATTTTGGGGGCGCCTTCCGCTTTGGTGATCTCCTGAATAAAAGCCCTTGCTGGCCGGCGGGGCAGTGGGCCAGGCAGGCTCAGGGCAGGGGGCAGCAGCCCCAAAGAGCTGCCCAGTCCGGTAAGGCCCAGGTTCTGACAGCCCCTGAACAGCCCGGCTGAAAAATTCAGCAGGTGGGGGCGGGTCCAGATTTCCTTGAAAATAATCCTCTGCAGCGGGGATGTGGCTTCCCTGGCCAGCAGGGAGCGGGTGGCGGTGACAATTTTATGAACAGGTATCGCCGAAGGGCATTCCTTCGTACAGGCCTGGCAGAGCAGGCAGAGTGACATTAGCGAAGCCATTTGCGCATCCGGTTTCAACTCTCCGCTGGCCAGCATGTGGGCCAGGAATACCTTCGCCCGTGGTGTGGCCGTTTCATTCCTGACGACCTCGAATACCGGGCAGACAGAACGGCACTGCCCGCAACGCACACAGCGCAGGTAATGCTCCTTAAGCCCGGGCAGATCCTCAAACACTTTCTATTTCCCCCTCTGGGGCTAGCAGCTTGCCTGGATTCATGATGTTGCCTGGATCCAGGGCTTGCTTAATCCTTTTCATGATCTCAGCCGCCTCGCCGTGCTCTTCCAGGGTGTACTGGTTTCTGACCGCCCCGACCCCGTGTTCACCAGTGGTGGAGCCGCCCAGTTCTATGGCCAGGCGGTGTATGGCGTCCACCAGCCCGTTAGCCCTGGCCACTTCTGCCGGGCTTTCAAGGTTGATCACCGGAGCGGTGTGAATGTTGCCGTCCCCAATGTGACCGTAGTTAACCACTGTAACTCCGAATTCCCGGCCCAGTTCTTTGATCCTGCGCAAGGACTCGGTAACCCTGTTTAAAGGAACGCTGATATCTTCGCCAGCAAAGATCCTGCTGCCGTCCGCCCGGAGCCTGGCGGCGGCAATGGCCACAACACTCCGCCCCCGCCATAAATCGGCCATTCGCTCAGGATTGGTGGCCCATTCCACGGATACAGCGCGCCGGCCGACGATCTCGGCGATTTGCGCCCCTTCCCACTCAACACCGGCCGGGTTGCCGTCGACCTCAAAAATAAGGATGGCCTCGGCAGACGGGAGGTTTATTTCAGGCTTGTACATGTTGATAGCCCTGATCGCTGAAGAGTCCAGGATCTCGATGCCGGAGGGCAGGATTCCTGATTGGTAAACATCGAGCACCGCCGCGGGCGCCTGATCAAGTTCGTTAAAAACAGCCATGGCGATGCCGCGTGCCTTGGGGCGGGGCCAAACCCGCAAACGCACTTTGGTAATCACCCCAAGAATGCCTTCAGATCCCACAAAAAGTTTGGTGAGGTTTAAGCCGGACACGTTTTTTAACGCCCTGCAGTTGACCCCGCCGGTGGTGATTACCTGACCGTCAGGAAGCACCACTTCCAGTCCAAGAACGTATTGTTCGGTGGCGCCGTATTTTACCGCTCGCAGACCGCTGGAGTTGTTAGCCACCATGCCGCCTATGGTGCACATGCGGGTGCTGCCGGGATCTGGCGGGAAAAAGAGACCGAGGCCGGCCAGATGCTCATTAAGCTTATAATGGACCACGCCAGGTCTCACAAAAACCTGCATGTTTGCCGTGTCAACCTCTTCGATAGTGTCCCAGGAAGACAAATCCAGCACAATCCCGCCGCGGGTGGCCAGGCAGCCGCAGGTTTCCCCGCTGCCAGCTCCCCTGGGCACAACCGGTATGC
The DNA here is from genome assembly GCA_041645005.1 of Desulfotomaculaceae bacterium. Taxonomy (GTDB): domain Bacteria; phylum Bacillota; class Desulfotomaculia; order Desulfotomaculales; family Pelotomaculaceae; genus Pelotomaculum_B. Next base: position 11,378 of record JBAZQW010000006.1, read on the forward strand.
CCTGCTCCGAAGCCAGTCGCAGCACCGCGGACACTTCCCCGGTGCTCTGGGGCAGCACTACCGCGTCAGGCACAAAACTATGGAACCTGGCCATGAAAGAGCTGTCGTAGCTGTACATCTTTCGTTCCAGGTCGCCGGTGAGCACCCGCTCTGCCGGAAATATTTTTTTAAGTTCAGCGGCCAGACGCCCTTTGTCCAATGCTTAACACCTCGTTAGTTTTTTAGCCTTCAACCCATGAGGATTACATTCATACTTTCGCCCTACGCCACACGGCTCACGACTTAAATGAGACAGGAGAATGAGACAGGAGAACCGTCCCCTTGTCTCAGGTGCCCTTGTCTCACCCTTGTCTCAGGTGTTGCATGAGTTCCTGTTTGGTCATGACCACATATTTTGGTGACAGTTTGTAACGGTATGATTTTAAGCCCTTAAAGCCATCGGGGTGGAAAACAGCCAGAAGCCACCGCTCGTAAAGGCCGATCATGGTTTGGATAATTCCTGGCTTCATATCCAGGGCTGTAAAACCGATGCGGCCCAGGCCACGGTGCAGGAGGGTAATCCCCAAAATGATGTTAACCTTGCTGTATTTCTCACTGCTGCTTAAAAACTCCGCTAACACAGGAAGCCCGTTACGTATCTCGCGCATGGCGATAATTGTAGCCCGTTCGAGAGGCGTATTTCCGTCCATCAGAGACAGGAGGCGGTCGTTATTCAGATGAAGCTCCAGAAAGAGTTCCCCGCGCTTTAAAACACTGCCGCTGGGCATTAGCCAGTCCTTCCCTCGGTACCGGCGCAGTGCGATTCTCCAGATGGAGTATTTCCCGTCACCCATATCCCTGATCCCGGATAGCAGGCGAATTATACTGTCCATGAAACTCCACAACTGCTGGAGTGTTTTTTTAAAGAAAGACTTCTTTTTAAGCGCCATAATCTCCTCCAGTGGCGCTACCTGCAGGCCGCGCTGCTTCAGGCCATCCAGGATCCGGGGCAGGGCCTCGACGACCCGCGACGGGCTGCCCTTAGCCGCACCCGGCGCGGAATCACTGTCATGCAGGACCAGTATTGCTCCGTCCCGGATTCTGCCCAGTACTTTTCGGGTAATGCTTTCCGGAGTGGCGTTTTTAATCCAGTCCCAGCTCATGTAGGTCCAGAGCACCACTTTTAAGTCCATTAGCCGGCAGTACCAGATTGAAAAAAGGTTAAACAGCCCCCAGGCGGGGCGGCAAAAGCGAATTTTTTGCCCGGTCAGCTCTTCAATGGCCAGATTGGCTTCGCCAATTTCCCTGCTTGTGGCGCGGGGGCCGAGCAGCCAGGCAGCTTTGTGCGCGTAGCCGTGGCTGCCTATTTCATGTCCCGCTTTGACGATCTGTCTGGTTATTTCCGGGTTGGCCCTGGCCTTTGAACCCACCAGGAAGAAACATGCCCTGACCTGGTAGTGCCGGAGGATGTCCAGGATTTGTGGTGTGTAAAGCGGGTCCGGGCCGTCGTCAAAGGTGAGGGCGACTCTGCCGCTGCCTTTGGGAGCCCTTGATACGGCGCCAATATGGCCTAAACGGACTACCACTGTTGGCGCCACAGAGTAAACAAAAATGAGCAGAAATAAGATTTTAAAGAATGACGCTTCCATATTGAAAACCTCAAATCAGGTCGTTAGCCTGTGTGTAAAAATTTTTTCGATGGGGTACAAAAAATAAAATAAAGACATTAACTATTATTGATATTATACACTGTGGCGCGGGAGGTAAAACATTTTTTAAATACAATCTCTAATCCACATTACCTGTTTATACTTATCCATGATAAAAGTGCCATAATTAGCAATAATGAATATCTTTTAAGGAAGCATGAGAGCTGTTATCATAAAAATGAATTTTGTTTGAAACTGATAAAAAGCGGAGGAAGATATGAACTATACTAGGCAGGCTTGTATTGCTGTTTTAATTTTTCTGGGAATATTTATAAACTTGTTTTTCCACCCGGCTAACGCGGCGGGCTATTCACCCAAAAAAATGACCGTTTTGGGATATTACGCCGAGGATTATCCGGGGGACAGGCTGTCGCTAAATACGTTGTCCAATAAACAAGCCGTGATCAACAGTGTGGCGTTTTTTAGTTATCTGGTTAAGGAAAATGGCAATTTAACCGGCAAGGTACCCGAAGAAGGTGTGAAACTTGCCAAAGACAAGAATATGAAGCCATTATTATTGGTGCACAACGTGGGCAAATACAACAGCAGGGATGTTATACACAAGGTTTTGTCTGTAGAGAAAAACAGAAAAAACCTGGAAAAAAATATTCTTTCGCTGGTAAAGGGAAATGGTTTTAAGGGAGTAAATATCGACTTTGAGGGCGTGCCAGCGCAGGACAGATCCAACTATAATAAACTTCTGGCTGAACTCAAGCAGATGTTTAAGCCCAACGGGTATCTCTTAACCGTGTCCATTCCCGCCAAAACTGTGGACAACCCGTCAAACGAGTGGTATGGCGCTTATGACTACCGTACCATAGGAAAGACCGCTGACCTGGTGGCGGTAATGACTTACGAGGAGCACTGGTCAGGCGGCTCGCCCGGACCTGTAGCCTCGCTGCCCTGGGTGCAAAGGGTTCTGGACTATTCGGTTAGAAACATTTCCAGGGAAAAGGTATTAATGGGGATTCCCGCTTACGGGTACGACTGGTCAGCCGCGGGGAACCGGTCAGTCCGCTGGAACAAGGTGGGTGAACTTACCTCGAAATACGGGGGAGCCCAATGGAACAATTATGCTTCATCGCCCTATTTGATTTACTATGATGAAAAAGGGAAAAAGCATGAGGTATGGTTTGAGAACAAGTACAGCCTGGGGCTAAAACTGGATTTGGCCAAAAGTTACGGCATCGGCGGCATAGCCATATGGCGGCTTGGTTTTGAAGATGCTTCCTTCTGGGAGACGGTAAGCGGAAGGGGGACAGGTCATTAACTTATTTTGCTTTATAGCCAGCTTAGGAGTAAATAAGTTAATGACCTGTCCCCCCCCTACTATTCTGTCACTTTTTCGCTAAAAATATTGTTGCTATTACTTCATGTATTCCATATAATTAACCTAAATGAGAACGGTTATCTTTATCATTTCATTGATAATGATTATCATTAATGTCGGAGGTGGGGTCAGTGAACCTGGATGAAGCTAAAAAAGGACAGATCATCAAAGTTACCGGGATCAAAGACGAGCTGACCCGGATGCAGGCTATCCGCCTGGGTATTTCCGAGGGAGCGGTTGTCACCTGCCGGGAGATAGTGCCTGCGGGACCGGTGGTGGTGGCCAGGAATAAACAGGAAATAGCGATTGGCAGAAGCCTGGCCAAAACCATTGTGGTTGAGCCGTACTAGTTTTACCCGCAGCGGTCGTTTTTTTACCGCTGGGGCTGAGGAAGCCGGTTGCGGCTATACATAAAGTCCGGTGGTGATTAGTTTTTGGAGAGTGCAAGCAGGGTAGAGGATATCCCGTCAGGCGGCAGAAAAATAGTTCTGGCCGGCAATCCCAATGTCGGGAAATCTGTTGTCTTTAATAATCTCACCGGTCTGTACAGGGACGTTTCAAATTATCCCGGCACCACTCTTAATATGGCCTGCGGTCGTTACAACGGCGATGTGGTAATCGACACGCCCGGTGTTTACGGTATCTCTTCTTTGAGCGAGGAAGAAAAGATTACCAGGGACATTATTCTGGCTGCGGATGTATTGGTGAACGTGGTTAACGCGGTTCACCTGGAGCAGGATTTATTCCTGACCATGCAGATTATCGATATGGGTGTCCCAATGGTGTTAGCCCTTAATTTGGTGGACGAGGCTGACAGGGAAGGGATGGAGATCAATGCGCCCCTTCTGGAAAAGCTGTTGGACATTCCAGTGGTTTCCATGGCGGCAGAGCACGGTGTTGGTATGGACGAGCTGAGGAGGAAGATAGATCTGGCCAGACCGGGCCAGGCAGCGCCCGGCCTGCTGGAGAGCATTGAAAAAGTGCACCCGCCTGCCGGCAGGGGAGAAGCTCTGTTAATCCTCGAGGGTGATCGGGAAATAAGCCAGCGCTTTGGACTAACGCCGGGGACGGACCGGGAATCCCTCTACAAGGGACGCCGGGAAAGAGTGAACAATCTGGTGGCGCTGGTGGTAAAGGAGACCAGAAAAGCTGAAAGTTTTACCTCCAGGCTTGGCCGCTGGATGCTTATGCCCGCTACCGGTTTTCCGCTGCTGGCATTAACTTTGTGGGCGGTTTACGAACTGGTGGGGGTTTTTTTTGCGCAATTTATTGTAGCCAATACCGAGAGCTTCATGACAGGTTATTATGAGCCTGCGCTCAGGTCGTTGCTTGATGGCATTTTCCCGCCCGGGACAGTGATCAGTATGATTTTAACAGGCCAGTACGGTGTATTGACCCTTACTGTAACTTACCTGATCGGTATTTTACTGCCGCTGGTGTTGGGTATTTTTCTGGTGCTTTCTATCCTGGAAGATTCCGGCTACCTGCCGAGGATTGCCATTTTGGTCGACCGCACCTTAATTGGCGCCGGCTTGAACGGTCAGGCGGTTATCCCGGCGATACTTGGTTTCGGATGCGTCACCATGGCCTGCATTTCAACCAGAGTGTTGGGTTCGGACCGTGAGAGGCGTATAGCTATTTTCCTTTTGGCGCTGGGGGTTCCCTGCTCGGCGCAAATGGCCATTATCATTGCCGTGCTGTCGGGGCAGGGCGCTTTCTATATGATTTTATACGTTCTGATCATGCTCGGTGTACTCCTTTGCACCGGCGCTCTGCTCAGCCGCTTATTACCGGGCGAGACATCTCCCCTGCTGATCGAACTGCCGCCTTTGCGTTTGCCCATGCCGCGCAACTTCCTGATAAAAACCTGGACCAGATCTTACCAGTTTATCAAAGAGGCTTTGCCGATATTCGCCTTGGGGACACTTTTTTTAAGCATCCTTGAAGTGACAGGCCTGCTGCGGGGACTACGAAATGTCCTGACTCCTGTGACAGTGAATTGGCTGCATCTGCCTCAAGAAGTGGCTGATATTTTTGTCATGGGTTTGATCAGGAAAGAGTTCGGCGCGGCGGCGATACTGAGCCTGCAGATGCTGCCCCTGCAAAATTTTATCGTTCTTTTAACCCTTTCACTCACTGTGCCGTGCATAGCGGCGACCATGGTTATTTTTAAAGAGCGGGGACTGCGCGAGGGGCTGGTAGTCTGGTCTGCCGTTTTTGGCCTGGCCATATTCATCGGTGGTATGAGCACCCGCCTGTTGGAATACATGTTTAGAGCGGGCTTTTCGCAAATCCCCGTTTTATTAGCTCCGGTTATTTTGGTGACAGCCTTTTTAGTGGTACTGTCCATTCTGTCCAGGCTGCGCAGAGCCTCATAAACAGGGTCTAGCCCTGAAAGCGGGCGGTATGGTATAATTGTTTTTAGTCTGGGTGTTTTTTTTGTTATTCCCTAAAAACCTTGCTAAGGTGACGGAATGCTGAAAAGAATATTCTTATGGGTATGTCTGGCTGCAATTTCATTTTCAACCACTGTTTTTTCCGCAGCCGCTGCTTCACCTGTGATTACAGGAGAAGCGGCATTACTTATTGACTCCAAAAACGGACAGGTGCTTTTTGAAAAAAATGCTGCCGTCAGGGTGTACCCGGCCAGCACTACTAAGATTATGACCGCTATAATAGCTTTAGAAAGCGGCAGGGTTGGTGAAGTGGTCACCATTCCCAAAGAAGCCTCTGATGTTGAAGGCTCCGCCATAGGGATACGGGAAGGTGAACAGATAACACTTGAAGATTTGATTTACGCGCTGATGCTGAATTCGGGAAATGATTCCGCTGTGGCTATAGCCTGCCATTTGGGAGGTTCGGTGGATGGTTTCGTTCAGCTTATGAACAAAAAAGCGGCCGAATTAGGCGCGGTCAACACACATTTCTACAACCCCAACGGCCTGCCGGACCCCAATCACTACAGCACCGCCCGCGACATGGCTCTGATAACCCGTTATGCCATGCAAAATCCGGAATTCAGAGAAATCGTGTCCACTAAAATAAAAACGATCACAAGGACCGATCCCAGCGCGCAAACATACCTGGATAATCACAACAAGCTGCTGTGGAATTACCAGGGCGCTATTGGAGTTAAGACCGGGTACACGGAGGAGGCCAGGCAGTGCCTGGTGTCAGCCGCGGCGAGGCAGGGCAGGGAATTGATAGCCGTGGTGATGAAAAGTGAAGGCAATGACATCTGGACTGACTCAACCAAGCTTTTAGATTATGGATTTACTGACTTTAGTCAGGCAACCCTGGTCGAAGCAGGCAAATATGTCACTGATGCGCCAGTCCAATACGGTGTTGCAAAAACCGCTCACGCGCAGGCGGGCAGTTCGCTTACCTACGACTTTCCCAGAGATGACAAACCTCAAATCAGACAGGAAATCAGACTGCACGATCAAATTGTGGCGCCGGTCCAGGCCGGCAAGAAGCTGGGTGAAATGGTCTTCTTCGCCGGCGACCAGGAGTTGGGCAAGGTCGATTTGGTGGCGCAGCAAGAGGTAAAAAGAAAGCTACTGGCTAAATGGTGGTTCTGGCTGATGGTGCTGGCGGCGCTTGTTACCGCCGCGGCTATAGCCGTGTACCAGAACAGGCAGCGGCGCAGGCGCTGGGAAATGTACAACAAGCGCAAGTATTACCTGTAGGCCAGGCCTGGCCTACATAACAATAAAGGCCCGAATGGTGGTGTGATGATGAAAAAAGTTATATCCGATGTCGAGGAAAAACTCAGGGCAAAGGAATCCAAGCTGACAACGCGCCGGGAGTTAATTTTAAAAGCTCTCCTGGAGAACAACGGCAAGCACCTCAGCGCTGAAGAAGTGTATAACCTGGTTAAGCGCGAGGCTCCCGACGTTGGTCTGGCAACAGTCTACAGGACTCTGGAGCTTTTTTTGGAGTTTGATCTTATTCAGACCATTGATTTCGGGGATGGGCGCAAACGTTACGAATTTGGTGCGGAAACAGGCAAAAATCATCATCACCACCACCTGATCTGCATCAAGTGCGGCAGCATCATTGAGGTTAACGAGGACCTGCTCGAAGAGTTGGAAAACCGGGTCAGCATTAAGCATAACTTTACGGTTACAGACCACCAGCTTAAAATTTTCGGTATATGCAACCAGTGTAATAAAACAAAATAAGTAATGCCGGCTAATACTTCCATGCTATAATTGTAGCATGGATTTGTTTTTTTCCAGGGGGCTAAACCAATGACCGAGGGGTATTTAGCGCTGGTGCTGCACGCGCACCTGCCGTACATCCGCCACCCGGAAGATCCGGGGATAATGGAAGAGCGCTGGTTATTTGAGGCCATAACCGAGTGCTATGTTCCCCTGATCATGGCCTTTGAAAAATTGGTCAAAGACGGTGTGAATTTCAAGATAACCCTTTCCCTGTCACCGCCTCTGGTTACCATGTTCACCGATCATCTTTTACAGGAGCGCTACCTGCGTCACCTGAAAAAATTAATTTTGCTGGCGGAAGCTGAGATTGCCAGAAATGAAAACAGCCCTGAATTCAGAAATGTGGCAGTCATGTATTTTAACCGGCTAAGTGAACTCCGCCGGTCTTTCGAAGATGATTATGAGGGCAATCTGATCCTGCCCATCCAGAGCCTACAGGCATTGGGGGCGCTGGAAGTGATTACCACGTGCGCCACGCACGGCTACCTGCCTTTAATTATGACGCGGGAGGCCAGGCGGGCGCAGGTACAGCTCGCCGTGGAGCAGTATGGCCGGCTTTTTGGCCGGCTTCCGGCCGGGATCTGGCTGCCGGAGTGTGCTTATGTGCCCGGGGTGGATGAGATTTTAAAAGAATTCGGGCTAAGGTATTTTTTTGTTGAAACGCACGGCATCAATCTGGCCAGCCCGGTTTCACGTTATGGAGTTTATGCTCCTGTTTACTGTCGTTCCGGAGTGGCCGCTTTCGGCCGTGACCCGGAAAGTTCACGTCAGGTCTGGGACAGCCACACCGGTTATCCGGGCAACCCCTACTACCGTGAGTTCTACCGGGATATCGGTTACGACCTGGACCTGGATTACCTCGCCCCCTGTCTCCCCGGGGGCAATATTCGCTGCGACACCGGTCTTAAGTATTTCAGAATTACGGGGCAGGGAGATCATAAAGAGCCTTACCGGCCGGACCTGGCCGCATTAAAAGCTGTTGAAGACGGCGCGGATTTCGCCAGCAAGCGGGGTCAGCAGGTCCGCCAGCTAGCCGGTTGGATGGATAGAAAACCGGTGATTATCGCCCCTTACGACGCCGAGCTGTTTGGGCACTGGTGGTATGAGGGCCCGCTCTGGCTGGAACAATTATGCCGCGCTATTGACACCGGGCGGGATGGCATTAAGCTGTCCACCCCGGCTGGTTATCTAGGTGAATATGTTGATAACCAGGTGGTGGAACTGGCCGCCTCCAGTTGGGGGGAAGGCGGCTATAACGAGGTCTGGTTGAACCCCAGCAACGATTGGATATACAGGCACTTGCACCGTGCTGAAACAACGCTGGTGGACCTGGCCGATTTGTACCCGAACGCTTCAGGGGCCGTCCGCCGCGCGCTGAACCAGGCCGCTCGCGAGCTGCTCCTGGCGCAGAGCAGCGACTGGGCTTTTATTATTAAGACCGGTACCGCAGTGCAGTACGCGGTGCAGCGAACGAGCGAACATATCAGCCACTTTAACCGCTTGACTTCCCATCTGGTTGACGGGCAGGTAAATGAGGACGAACTGGCCGCTTACGAGAGGCAGGACAGTATCTTTCCGGAAATTGATTATAACATATACAGCCGTCACTATCGTTTGAGCCGTACCAGCAGGCCGCGGGGCAGACTGGCCGGGGAGGCTTTAAAAGTATTAATGCTTTCATGGGAATTCCCGCCCAAGACGGTGGGCGGTCTGGCCCGGCATGTTTATGATCTTTCAAGGGCGCTGGCCCGTCTTGGTGAAAATGTGCATGTGGTTACCTGCCCGGCCCCGGGCGCCAGCGACTACCAGCTGGTTGAAGGTGTGCACGTGCACCGTGTGAGCCAATCCGGTCTGACCGCGGTGGATTTTATGAAGTGGGTTGAACAGTTGAACAGGTCAATGGAAGTACTTGCCGGCGGCCTGATGGACAGCGAAGCGTTTGACCTGATCCACGCCCATGACTGGCTGGTTGAGGAAGCTGCCATAGCCCTGAGCGGCAGTTACCGGCTGCCCCTGGTGGCTACTATTCACGCGACTGAATACGGTCGCAACAGGGGTATTCACAATGACCTGCAGCGCCGCATTCACAACCTGGAGTACCGGCTGGCCAATCTGGCGACGACCGTGATCTGCTGCAGCGATTACATGGCAGAGGAGATCACGGGGCTTTTTGGGATCTCCAGGGGAAAAACACACAGCATCCCCAACGGGGTTGATCTGGCCAGCCTGGGTGTGCCCAGACAGCTGATACCCGGCGAAAAGGAAGCGCACGTGGGAACAAAGACCATACTGTTTATCGGGCGCCTGGTACCTGAAAAAGGTGTGCAGGTGTTGCTGGAAGCCTTGTTGCGCCTGCTCCCACAGATGCCTGATTTAAAGCTGCTGGTTGGCGGGACCGGCCCGTTTGAAGATTATTTGAAGGCCAGGGCTGCTAACCCGGTGTTAAACGGTAAAGTGGAATTTATGGGCTTTTTAAATGAGGACCAGAGGAATCAGCATCTGAAACAATCAGATGTGGCGGTGTTTCCCAGCCTCTATGAGCCGTTTGGCATTGTGGCGCTGGAAGCCATGGCCGCTCAGATTCCGGTAATTGTTTCAGATACGGGAGGGTTAAGCGAGGTTGTCTCGCACGGCATTGACGGCTATAAAGTACCTCCCGGCAATCCCGGGCTGCTGGCTTATTATATCAGGGAGGTTCTGATTAATCCGGGCCTAGCCCGTGATCTGACCAGACGAGCCTGGAAAAAAGTGTTGACGGTTTATGACTGGCAGAGTATCGCTCTGGAAACTCTGGACGTTTACCGCGAAGCGCTGTCAGTCAAGTTTTGACATTTCATAAGTTGATTACTATAATTACTCTGAGAATACAGGAGACAATTCTTTAAGAATACAGGAGTCAGAATACAGAATAAAAGAATAAAAAAAATAATTGAATCTTTATTCTGTATTCTGAATTCTACTATTAAAGATATTGGGGTGTTTGATGAAACAGGTTGTCAGTGTCAGCTTGGGCTCGCCCCGGCGGGATTTTGCAACTGAGATCGAAACAAAATTCTGCAGATTATCTGTCAGAAGGATCGGCACGGGAGGCGATATTAAAAGGGCAGCCGCGCTGTTAACAAGTTTTGACGGCAAGGTGGACGCCCTGGGACTGGGCGGCGTTAACTTTACCCTGCGGGCCGGACACAGGCGCTATAAGCTGCGGGATGGTGCAAGATTGGCCGCTTTAGTGAAAAGAACCCCGCTGGTTGACGGAGGCGGTATTAAAGACACTGTTGAAAGGGATCTGATCCCTTTTATCCAGGCTCAGGCCGGCTGGCCGCGGCAGGGCCAGACTGTCTTAATCGTGTCCGCGCTGGACCGTTACGCGCTGGCGGTGGCTCTGGAAAAGGCGGGCTGCCGGTTAGTTATCGGAGACGCCCTTTTCGCCCTGGGACTGCCGGCGCCCTTTTACTCTCTATCCTCTTTCCGGGTGGCGGCATGCCTGACCCTGCCTTTTCTGGGCAGGATGCCTATAGGCTGGCTGTACCCGGTGGGAGAAAGACAGGAATCAATAGTACCGCGCTTTGAACGTTTTTACCGCAAGGCTGACGTTATAGCGGGTGATTTTCATTTCCTGCGGCGTCACCTGCCCGGTGATCTCAGCGGTAAAAATATTATTACAAGCACTCTCACGCCGGAAGATGTCCAGGAATTAAAAAAAAGGGGGGTTATGTGGCTGGCGGCGCCAGGTCCCTCTTTCCAGGGCAGGTCACTGGGCTCAAACGTTTTGGAGGCAGCCAGTGTGGCCATCATGAGAAAGGGCGGTGAAGCGCGCCCCGAGTTTTACCCGGAGCTTTTTAAACAAATCGGCTGGGAGCCCCGCCTGGAAAGGCTGAATTAATAAAAAAAACAGATCTTTTCACAGTATAACCGAAAGGAGAATTTGAAATGGTTTTTGAACCGAAAGGCCTGGCCACAGGAATAGGCAGTATGCCGTATACCGAAGTTGAAGATGCCATGTCCCTGGTCAAAAAATATGTTCCCTATATACCTCACTGGCCTCAACTGCCGCAGCGGGGTAGACAGGAGAACTTCGTAGAGCAGTTTTTAAAACCACTGGTAAAAACCGGCCTGCTGGTTGATGACGGGGATAAAGTCTATTTTGATACAACCAGGTCAGACTGGGCGGATAATTTGACTACTTTCTACACCCTCTACCTGGCCTACGAGGAAGGCGACCTCTCGGTGCTGGATGAGTTTGCCTTTCCAGAAGATGCTGCGGTGGGATTTTATGCCTATTTAGAAGATCTGAAAAAAGGGACCGGGAGCGCGCAAGTTTTAAAAGGACAGGTGGTGGGGCCTCTAACGGCGGCCTTTCAGATAAAAGATGAGCGGGGACGGTTTGCCTATTACAATGATCAACTGCGGGACTTGATCGTGAAAACCATAGCCATGGACTCGGCCTGGCAGGTCTCGCAACTTGGGCGCTTTGGTCTTCCCGTAATGATTTTTGTGGATGAGCCCTCAATCAGGGTCTACGGCCAGTCCAGCTACATCACCGTAACCAGGGAAGCCATCAAAGAAGACCTGGAAGCTGTTTTTCAGGCAGTGCACGCTATGGGCGCCATGGCAGGGGTGCACTGCTGCGATGCCATTGACTGGTCGATACTTTTTGAGTCAAGTGTGGAAGTGGTCAATTTTGACGCTTACAACTACTTCAGCTCAATTATTCCCTACGTATCCTCTTTGAAAAATTTTCTGAAAAGGGGGGGGTTGTTAGTCTGGGGTGTGGTGCCGACACTGGATGACCTGGTCCTGGACGAGGACGGGACTTCCTTGCTGGCAATACTTGATCGCGAGTGGAAGGAATTAACCAAACGGGGTGTTTCCCGGAAACTTTTATTCAGGAACTGCATCATAGCGCCGGCCTGCGGGACGGGACTCCTTGATATAGACCTGTCGGAGAAAATTTATGCCCTGGCTTGCTCTGTTTCTGAAAAGCTGCGTTCCCGTGAGGGGTGCAAGCAGTCTTGATACCGGTTGATAATCACCTGCATACCAGATTATGCGGCCACGCCTGCGGCGAAATTGAGGAGTACCTTGCCGCCGCCGTGGAGATGGGGATCCGGGAGATCGGTTTTTCGGACCACTTGCCCCTGTATTTTCTGCCTCCCGGCAACAAGATTCCGGATTATGCTATGGATGAAAAAGATTTGCCGCGCTATGTTGAGGCGGTCAAGCAAGCCGGCGCGAAGTCACCTGTCAGGGTGAAACTGGGGATAGAGGCGGATTTTGTCCCGGGATATGAAAAAAATCTGGAGTCGCTGGTAGCCGGGTATCCTTTTGATTTCATAATTGGTTCAGTCCATTTTATTGACGGGTGGGGTTTCGATAACCCTGACGAGTTGGAGGAGTACTCCCGGAGGGATATTGACGAGATTTATGAGCGGTACTTTTTTCTTTTAAAACAGGCCGCCCTGAGCGGACTTTTTGATGTGATGGCCCACCCGGATCTGGTTAAAAAGTTTAACTTCCACCCGGTCAGGGACCTGGGTCCTTTGTATGAAGAAACCGCGCGCGTGTTTAAACAGGCGGGCGTGTGCGTAGAGGTAAATACGGCCGGACTTAGATACCCGGTGCGGGAGATTTATCCTGCCCCCGGGCTGCTGGAGGCTTTTTTTAAATATGGGCTCCCTGTTACCATGGGTTCCGACGCTCATTGCCCCCAGCAGGTGGGGAAGGGTCTGGAGCAAGCCATCGCGCTGGTAAAACAGGCTGGTTACAGGGAGATTGCCACATTCACCGGCAGGAAGATAAAATTTGTTAAAATTTACTAGTAACCTGCAGGAAATATTTTACATATGACGAACAGTATATGTGAATAATTTGTACTGCGGGGTGTTTTTGTGGATTATATAAGCCTGGGTCTTGTATTTATATCATCTGTCATTTTTGTAATGACTTTTTTTCTCGCCGCCGGGCCAACCAAGCTGCGGCTTCCTGAAAGAAGGTCGTTTAACCCAAAAGGGGATTACGGGATTGCCGGAGAAAAAAACGCCATAGTAGTGCAGCTGCCCGAAGGGTTCTGCCTTCCCGCAGACTACACCCTGGATTTAAAGGTGTCCCTGCACAGGGATGAAAAAGAAAAAATAGAGGTTAAGCAGGAAAACGCAAGCGGAGGTGACAAAAAATACCGCCACAGGCTTGACGAGTACCTGTAAAGCGCAGGCCCGGGCAGGCCCACCCATTTTTGAAGTAAATTAAAAATGACTTTTGTTGGA
>JBAZQW010000211.1:0-4242 GCA_041645005.1 Desulfotomaculaceae bacterium
GCGCGGGCATGCCTATCCTCAAAATGTTGCCGTCAACAGCCGCTCGCATGACACGGGCTTCCCTGACTGTGATAAACCCCTCGTCCAGCAGTTGTTTGATCAAGCCTTCAGCATCGGCCTGCGCGATCGACTCCCCAATTAAACCACACAGATCCAGGATTAAGTCAGACCGCTGGCCCAAGGGAATCCTAACTATCCTGATATACCCGCCGCTGCCCCTTCTGCTTTCCACAAAGTAACCGTGTCCGGCGGAAAAACGTGTGGTCAGAACATAGTTTATTTGGGAGGGAACGCAGTTAAAGCGGACAGCGAGATCACTGCGCTGCACCTCTATAAAATTTTTACTGCTCTCCTCCACAAGATTTTTTAAGTAGCGCTCTATTAGATCAGAAATATTTGACATTTTCAAATCACCACCAAAAATTTTCCTATCTGACTTTAACTGACTTTAACTTTATTATATTGATATCGATCGGGTTTTACAATACTTTCTTACTATTTTGCCCCCAGAAAACTCATAGGAAACTAAAAAAAGAGAGCCGCGCAACTGCACAGTTCTCCCTAAAAAAATTGGCTCCCCGAGTAGGATTCGAACCTACAACCTACCGGTTAACAGCCGGTTGCTCTACCGTTGAGCTATCGAGGAACGGATATGGTAGTTATATTAAATTATGACTCCCACGCACCATAATATACTACTATCTTTTTCCCAAGTCAAGTACAACCGCCGCGCAAATAAATCCATAGTTGGAGCTTCTTGTATCCACCACCGATTATACCTGGTTATTTCCTTTATAAGTGCTTTTATTTGTTATATCGTAAATGAGTTGATAATACCCAATTATGACTTTGACACAAAGGTAAAGTAAAGGAGGAAGCCTGACGGGTATTATAGAATTAATTGATATATACATCTTTTCCTTTTATTACTGCCTGGTAGTGTAATACATTGCGGCTCATGCTAATGGAGAGGTTAAATACATGTTGACAAATTATTTTGAATACATTCCCGCTGAGCCAAAAAGAGAAATGATTTTAACCAGATTAGGTTACAGGAAAAGCAGTACTATACTTGACCGAAAGTATGAAGAACTGCTTGAATACGGTATCCGGGAAGGAAATTTACTGTGCAGGCCGAAAGGTGTTTTTTGCCGTCTGAAGATTATTGAAAGGAATATCAACCCGGTAATACTGGAGAATAATATTAAGCTTGTAAGTAGTAGTCTCGCGAATATGCTGGAAAATTGCGGTGAAGTGGTTCTGATGTGTTCAACGGTAGGAAAAGAAGTCACAGAGCGAATTTCTTATGAAGTAACTAATGGAAATGCCTCGCTTGGCTTAATAATCGATTCGGTGGCCTCACAAAAAGCTGATGCTTGCCTTGATTGGATGGTCAGCTTTGTCAATAAAATGCTTCAAAAGGAAGGTAAAATCCTTACTTCCAAAAGATACAGCCCTGGATACGGTGATTTTAGTCTTTTAAATCAAAGAATTATGTATAATATATTGAAGCTTGAGAAGCTTGATATTGCGCTTACGGAAAAATGCATGCTGGTTCCCGAAAAGTCCGTAACTGCGATTGCTGGAATAAAGGAGAAGAGTTTTATATGAAAAGGGAATATTTAAATGAACTGCTTGACAACAGGCTGGTAATTTTAGATGGAGGCACCGGTACCGAGCTTCAAAAAAGAGGCATGCCACAAGGCGAATGTCCTGAACAGTGGGTAATTGAACACCCAAACGTTCTTGCGGAGATACAAAATGAATATATAGAAGCAGGTTCCGATATTTTATGCACATGCACTTTTGGCGGTAACAGGGTCAAACTGGAAGAGTATGGATTGGGTGAAAGGGTTGTTGAGATAAACAGGGAACTGGCCAGGATTTCCAAGAAGGCGGCCGCCGGTTCAAACTGTTTTGTCGCGGGTGACCTTGCGCCGACAGGAAATTTTATTGAGCCTTTTGGAGACATGCCGTTTGAAAAGGCTGTCGCTGTTTATAAAGAACAGGTTCAGGGATTGCTGGAGGGCGGAGTAGACTTATTTATAATCGAGACCATGCTGGATATCCAGGAAGCAAGGGCCGCACTGCTGGCCGTCAAAGAAACTTCCGATCTCCCTGTACTGGCAAGTATGACCTTTGGGAATGACGGAAGAACACTGACCAATAGTGACCCCGTTACAGTGCTATTGATCCTCCAGAGCCTTGGAGCCGATGCTGTGGGTGTAAACTGTTCAACTGGTCCCAGGGATATGATTGAGATTATCTCATTGATGAAACCGTATGCCAGGGTTCCTCTCCTGGCAAAACCCAATGCCGGCCTGCCGCGACTAATTAACGGCGTCACTAAATTCGAAATGGAAGCAGAGGAATATGGCGCGTACGCGAAAGACTTCGTCAGGGCAGGCGTAAATCTTCTTGGCGGTTGTTGCGGAACTTCACCCCCATATATTGAAAGCATCAAAAGAAATATTGAGGGCTGCAAACCCACCGGTAAATGTGCAAAACCATACAGCGCTTTGACTTCTTCAAGAAAAACGGTGTTTGTAGGTTTTAATAGTCCCGTTGCAATAATCGGCGAGAGAATAAATCCGACAGGGAAAAAGCAGCTTGGCGAGGAGCTAAAGCAAGGAAAATTTTCTGAAGTCCGGCGGTTAGCTTCAGAACAGGTGGAAAATGGAGCAGAGTTGCTGGATGTAAATGTTGGCATGCCTGGGATAGATGAAAAAGAAACCATGGTGGAAGTTGTTAAACTGTTGAGCAATATTGTTGAAACCCCTTTGTGCCTTGACTCGTCATCACCTGAAGTTTTAGAAGCGGCTCTGCGGATTTATCCCGGGAAGGCCTTAATTAATTCAATTTCCGCCGAAAAGACAAAACTCGAAAAACTCTTGCCCCTGGCAAAAAAATATGGCGCGATGTTTATCCTGCTTCCTCTAAACGATGAGGGTGTCCCTGAAGAGGCTGAAAAACGGTGCAGTATTATTAAGTATATACTTGATAGTGCGGCTGAATATGGTATAGGCCAAAACGATGCTATAGTTGACGGCCTGGTAATGACCGTATCTTCAAACCAGCATGCCGCGCTAGAAACTTTGCAGGTGATAGAATGGTGCACCAAACTTGGGTGCGCTACGACTATAGGTTTGTCGAACGTATCCTTTGGCTTGCCACAGCGAGATTTTATCAACACTGCTTTTCTGGCAATGGCTGTTGAGAAAGGGCTCTGTACGGTTATTGCGAACCCTTCGAGTGAAATGCTCATTAATATAAAGATGGCCTGTGACGTTTTGACCTTGAGGGACAAAAATAGTTTAAAATATATAGGCCGGTTTACCGGAAATAATACTGTGCAACCAAAGCGAGACGAACGAAAGAATCCCCTTAAACCAGTCGAAAAAATATATAATTGCGTGCTTGTTGGAGACAAGGAAGAGGTAGTCTCTTTTCTCAAAGAAGCGATTAATGAAGGAGTTAAACCCAAAGATATAGTTGATATTTATCTTATTCCCGCTATCACCAAAGTAGGTGAGCTTTATGATGAAAAAAAGTATTTCCTACCACAGCTTATTCAAAGCGCAGAGACAGTAAAAACTGCCTTTGATTATTTACAGCCGTATATTTCTCAAGATAAAACCGGGTCAGTTAAGACAAGTGTTTCTATTGTGCTTGCAACAGTAAAGGGGGACATTCATGATATTGGTAAAAATATTGTAGGATTGATGCTAAGAAATTACGGATTTGATGTTATTGACCTTGGCAAAGACGTAAGGGCTGAAGATATTATAGCGAAGGGCAAAGAAACAGGCGCATCAATCATAGGTTTATCTGCACTAATGACTACTACTATGGTCGAGATGAAAAATATTATACAACTTGCTAAAGATAAAGGACTGAACTTCAAGTTTATGATCGGTGGAGCTGTAGTTAATGATAAGTATGCGGTAGAAATTGGCGCGGACGGATATGCCAAGGATGCTTACGAAGCGGTGAAATTAGCTAAAAAACTTTCCTTTTCGAAATAAACAAAACAGTTAAGAGCCTGACCCCTAAATAGTCCTGTTACGTCTATCGCTGAACGATACCAGACATAGGAATGGGGACACACCTCGACAGAGGAAAGGGGACACACCTCTATTTGGAGCCTGGCTCTGAGGCTGAGGAATGTCCCCGATCGGAAATGTCCCCAAACAAAAGCCTCACGGTATGTACCGCGAGGCTTTTTAAAATTGATCTGGCAGC
>JBAZQW010000212.1:0-4221 GCA_041645005.1 Desulfotomaculaceae bacterium
CACCAGCGCAACGATGGTACCCACGGCAAACAGCATATTTTCCCAAACCGCTCTGCCCATCAGCATGCCCAGGACAAAAAAAACAGCGCCTATACTCAAAGCAATCAAACTGATTGTCTTGGAGCCCTTTTCAATCTCCTGTTCAAGCGGGCTCAAAGTCCTTTTAACCTCGGTTGTCAAAAGGGATACCCGGCCAAACTGACTTTTGCTTCCTGCGGCAAAAACAACCCCCTGACCCCTGCCGGCCAGCACCAGTGTCCCGGAAAATACGATATTGTCCGCCTCAAAAAGCGTTCCGGCGGCAGAAGGCAGGGCTGTTCTGGTCAAAACATCTGACTCACCGGTCAGAGTGGCGTTGCTGACTTTCAGGTCATGCGTTTCGACCAGCCGGATGTCAGCCGGGACCATGTCCCCTTCCTGTAAAAATACGATGTCACCCTCAACCAGGAAATCAACCGGCACCTCCGTAATCTCTCCGGAACGAAGCACCTTTGCTTTGAGCGGCAACAGGCTTTTCAGGGCCTGGGTTGCCTTTTCGGCGCGGAATTCCTGGGCAAAGCTGAAAGTCCCATTAATAAAGATAATCGCTACGATGGCCCAGCCCAGCGTCATCATATTCTCACCGGGTTGAAAGTACTCTGCCAAAAAACAGAGTGCTGCGGCCGTCCAGAGCACCAGGGCAAAAAAGTGGGTAAACTGTTTGCTTATCTTGCCTGCCCTAACAAGTAAAAGCTTAAATACATCCGGCTTTTCCCTGACAGCGGACTGCCTTTTTTCAGCTTCTTCCGGCGATAAACCACCGGGGTGCGTTTTTAGAGATAAGTATACTTCCTCTACAGCCAGTCTCTGAATCGTGTCCATTTCCAGTCTCCAGGCTTTAGTTTTTAATATCCTTGCATTAACTACGAGTTTAAATGATTGGGCAGGTAATGTTCGACCATAGTGGTAAGAAGGTTGATGGCAATTTCATTTTGCCCGCCCCTCGGCACTATGATGTCAGCATACCTTTTAGAAGGTTCTATAAAAGCTTCGTGCATAGGCTTAACTGTTGACAGGTAACGTTTAATCGCCGTTTCCAGTGTACTCCCGCGTTCTTTTATATCCCTTTCCAACCGCCGGATCAAACGGATGTCCGCGTCCGCGTCCACAAATAACTTAATATCCAACACCGCGCGTATTTCCGCTGTGGCCAGAATCAGGATTCCTTCAAGTATGACTACCAGCTTGGCGGACAGTGGAATGGTCTCTGTGGTCCGGGTATGGGCCAGATAATCATAGGTCGGCACTTCGACAGAAATCCCCTGCCGTAGTTGATTTAAGTGGGACAATAATAGCTGATTATCAAAAGCGTGAGGGTGGTCCAGATTCAGCTTTTCCCGTTCTGCCAGGGTTAATCGTGAACGGTCCAAATAATACCGGTCCTGCGACAGGTAGGCCACATTATCGGTTCCCAGCCTTTCTGCAATTGTGCGTGCCACAGTTGTCTTGCCGGCGCCTGATCCCCCGGCAATGCCAATTATCAGCAATGTCTTTACCCCCATCAAAAAATCTCCTGAAAAGCTTTTCAATATAATTCAACACCGCAGGCACAATATCCTGGCAGCTATTGTTATATCCGCTGTTCGATTGAAATCTATCTTTTCTCCATAATGGACTTTCAGATCATCAAATTGGACGATTACCCTGTCCCCGTAAGATTTTTTAATATTATAAGCATGCAAAACCAGCAAAAAAACCCCCCCGAACATTTAATTTCGGGAGGATCATTCTCGTCAAAAACCCGCAAAAACGATTAGCAAAAGAAAACCTTAATTAACAGCAATGCTTTAAGAACGTTCTTATTACGGGCATATTTGATACAAGGCGAGGATAACCCATCCCGGAACAGAATTGCCCCAGCAATTCGGTAAGAATATGTTTGTTCCAGAATTAGCTGTTCCTTGGCACAAGCGTTTTCCACTAAGAGCCGTTTTTCAACAATTCAACAACAGGCACCATTATTTCACTATTATTCCACTTTAGGCCGGCATATATTTCTAACATACTAATGCAGCCCGGGAGGTTGTCCCATGTATGGCAAGGTGAAAGTAAACGGCGTTGAATTCAACGCCTGCTGCACTAGGCCGGACTATGCCGGCGGGTATATAATATTGTGTTTTTTCAGTGTTCTGGTTTGCAAGAACTGCGGGGAAACTATTGCCCCCTGGGGGTACATCAAGGGGTGGATATTCAAGCTGTTTTTTCAAACTTTTTGGAACGGCAAGGTCTATGTTGCCGCCTCGCAGATTTCTGAAAGCGAAATGGAAAGGATACTGCGTTTTAATAAAAATTAGGGGTGTCAAGGCCGGACACTCACGTAAGTCAGGCAGCGAGGAAAATCGCTGAGCTTTTGTTCTATCCTGAAACCTGCCCGTTCAATCATTCCATCCATCACCCAGTCAAAGGTGCTGTACTCATCACGAATGTGGATGACGGTTTCTTCAGCCATCGCCTGGCCGGCCTGCTCGCGCATTCCGTTAACCCAATTGTCCAGTTCACTTTGGTATGATTCAACCGGAAAAGAAAACACCACGTCGAAAAGATACAGTCTGCCACCGGGTTTAAGCATATGGTACATGTGTTTAAGAGCTACAGCCTTCCAGAAATCCGGCAGGTGATGAAGCGCGGCGACGGAAACAATCGCGTCCACAGGATCTTCTTTGTGCTCGTAAGTCAAGAAGCCCGCGCAGCATGCCTCAATATTGCCCAGTCCAGCATGGCCTGTGAGATATCCACGGCAAAAACCTTCCGGCACACCCGGGCCGCCGGGATCACGAAGGCGCCGGTACCGCATCCGAAGTCTATTACCGTATGCTCCGGTTTCAAATCAAGCCGCTGCATGATCAGCTGGGCGTCTTTTTCAAAATCACGGAATCTGGCATGCTGCTGATCATACTCCGCCGCAGTTGCCGAATCTGCATAATCTACACCGGCCTTTACCCGCTCGTCATATTGCCACAAAGGCGGCGCTGTTTTTTTATCATTCATAATTAAGCACCCCTATAAATTATCTTCTTCTTGTTAATACCCAATTCAAAGGCAGCTTACCTAATCCCTTTTTCTCATAAGATCAATTTCGCCTGTTCTTTCCACTATTATTTTTTACTGTTGACAAAAACCAATTTCCATGCGCAGCGTCGGGACCGGCGGGAGCAGGCCCCGGACATTCTTTTAAATAGCAATTTATGGTATAATATTAGCAGTGAGGTGATTACTGTTGTCTACTCTCGCTTTTCCTGAAAACATCCTGGGGGAGAAAGGACTGTTTGTCCTGAAAGAATTGGGACGCAGCCGTCTTTCAAGGGATTTTTACCTTGCGGGGGGAACGGGACTGGCTTTACAGATAAAGCATCGCCGTTCACTTGACCTGGATTTTTTTCAAAAAAAACTAGTGGAGAAAATAAGATTCAAAACTATCGCGGATGATCTTGAGAGAGTTTTTAAACCATACTCGTCAAAATTGCTTTTCAAACAAGTTGACCAGGCTTCATGGATTATAAACGAAGTAAATGTGACATTTATCGCATATCCTTTTGCAGCAGCGTACCCTTTGGTCAGAGGAGAAACCGTTGATAAATCTTTAACGGACATTATACTGGCATCGCCGCAAGAAATTGCACTGATGAAAGCATATAGCATCGGGAGGCGAGCAACAGTTAGAGATTACTTGGACCTTTATTTCCTCTTGTCGAAAGGTATTACCTCCATCGAAGAAATCATGTTGAAAGCACCGCTGAAGTTTAAAGCAGGCGATGAACCGCTCTTTTCATCCAGACTATTCCTGGAACAACTGGTTTACACCGACGATCTGGAGGACAGAGACATCCCAGTCGGGACGCTGCCCGGAAACAAAACAAATATTACTGAAATAGAAAACTATTTCAGTTCAGCGGTACAGGATTACCTGGAAAGCAAAAACATGGCAGGAAGTGACTTTCATTGAAATTACCCGATTCCCTAGCCCATCTGTTCCACAATTACGTCTTTGAAGCTATAGATGGGCAAAAGAGCTATAAATTTGTAATTAAAACCGTACTTACATATGGCGACTGGGAACAGATCGAGTGGCTGTTTGACTGCTACGGCGCCGAACGCGTGGGAGACGTGTTCAAAGAAGATTATTACGGGCTGCAGACCCTGCCGGCGCCGTCACGAAAGCTGTGGGAGATTGCTTTTATAAAA
>JBAZQW010000213.1:0-4204 GCA_041645005.1 Desulfotomaculaceae bacterium
ATGTTTTAAAGGTCGGAGTCATGCCGACTCCCGGCATCGCCTATTTAACCAGGGAGCTTCACGCGGCCGCCGGAGTGGTGATCTCGGCTTCCCACAACCCGGTGGAAGACAACGGGATCAAGTTTTTCGGCGCCAGCGGCTACAAGCTGTCTGACGAGATCGAGGCGGAGATCGAAGCCCTGGTCATGGACGATTGCGCCGGAGTGCCCAGCCCTATGGGCGGGGAAGTCGGGCGAGTGCGCGTGGTGCGCGACGCGGCCGACCGTTACGTGAAATTTGCCTGTAGTTCCATCAACACAGATTTGACAGGGCTGAAAATTGTGGTTGACTGCGCCAACGGCGCGGCATCACAGATCGCCCCGCGCATATACAGGGAGCTTGGCGCGGAAGTGATACCGATCTTCAATAATCCTGACGGGGTGAACATCAACCGCGGGTGCGGCTCTACCCATCCGGAGACCCTGATGGAAGCTGTGATTTCATCGGGCGCCGATCTGGGCCTGGCCCACGACGGCGACGCCGACCGGGTGCTGGCTGTTGACGGCGCCGGCAGGCTGGTGGACGGCGATCAGATCATGGTTATCTGCGCTCGCAATTTGAAAAGCAAAGACTGCCTGGACAAAAATACGGTTGTAGTCACGGTGATGAGCAACCTGGGACTGCACCACGCCATGCGGGAATCCGCCATCAACATAGTGGAAACCAAAGTGGGCGACCGCTATGTGCTGGAAAAACTCCTGCGCACGGGGGCCAGGTTCGGCGGGGAACAGTCCGGCCACATCATCTTCCTGGACCACAACACCACCGGTGACGGCATCCTAACCGCCCTGCACCTGCTGGCCGTGGTAAAAGAGGAGGGCCGGTCGCTAGAGCAGCTGGCTGCCCAGATGGAACGGTTGCCCCAACTGCTGGAGAACGTGCAGGTACAGGATAAAAACCTGGTGATGAGCAGCCCTATCCTGGCCAGAGCCATCAAAGAAGAGGAGAAGGGTATGAGCGGTAGCGGTCGTATCCTGGTGCGTCCATCCGGCACTGAGCCACTGGTGCGGGTGATGGTGGAAGGAAGAAATATGGCTCAGCTGAAGGAAATAGTGCGCAGGCTGGCGAATATCATATTAGAAATAAAATAATTGACAATTTTTAGAAAGCGGCATAATATAACTAATGGGTTAACAACCACATGAATCACTGGCATCTACCTTTGAGGGAGGTGGTCCATAAAAGATACGTCTAATTGTAAAGCCAACAACTAAAAAACTAAGCGCCAGAACCCTTATTTAGTTTCTGACGTCCGACGACTGACGACCGAATTATAAGGGTTGACGAGGAGGGGGTTAATCGAGTTTTTCGGCGGGTGCCCCCCGGTCCGGCCGGACCGTCAGCGGCAAAACAAAACCACCGGGCAATCGGTGGGACAAAATTGCCAACGGCCAGCGACGGTGTTACCAACACAGGGCAAGTATTGCCATTTTCAGGCGCCCTAAAACAGTAATTATTTGCCGTGCTTAAAAGAGCCCGGTTTTTTTATTTCCCCAAGGATAAGCAAAATATTTCGATGAGATAAAAAACAGAGCAGATTTTTTTCGTGAGGCCTTATGGTTAACCGGCTCCATAGGAATACAGTATATACCGACGTCTGACGTCCGACGACTGTAATCGTAGGTGCGACTTCAGTCGCACAAATAACAAGGAGGAACAAATAAATGTGTGGTATTGTAGGATACATCGGTTCCAAAGAGGCCGTTTCCATTCTAATTGACGGGTTGGAGAAACTGGAATACCGGGGCTACGACTCCGCGGGTGTGGCAATCCCCGGGGAGGGCTGTATCGAGGTAATAAAAAAGGAAGGGAAGCTGGGCAACCTTAAAGATAATCTGATCGGCCACAACTACAGCGCCAATGTGGGCATCGGGCACACCCGCTGGGCCACCCACGGCAGGCCGTCCGACGAAAACGCCCATCCTCATACCGACTGCACCGGCAAGTTTGCCGTGGTGCACAACGGCATCATTGAGAATTATCTCAGTTTAAAAGAGTGGCTGCAGTCGCAGGGCCATATTTTCAAATCACAGACCGACACAGAGGTGCTGCCCCACCTGATCGAGCAGTTTTATGAGGGCGACCTGGTGGATGCGGTGCTGAAAACGGTTGCCAAGCTGGAGGGCTCGTTTGCCATGGCGATCGTCTCCTCCCACGAACCGGACAAATTGGTGGCCGTCCGCCAGGACAGCCCACTGGTGGTGGGCCTGGGTGAAGGAGAATATTTCCTGGCCTCGGATATTCCGGCCCTTCTTAAACACACACGATTGACCTATATCCTCAACGACGGTGAGTTAGTGGTGCTGGAGAAGGACATGGTCAGAGTCATGGACCTCTCCGGCAACAGAATTGAGAAGAACGTGCTGGAAGTAAACTGGGAAGCCGGGCAGGCCGAAAAGGACGGCTACGATCACTTCATGTTGAAAGAGATCCATGAGCAGCCCAAAGCCCTGCGGGACACCCTGAGCGGCCGGATCTCGCCGGACAGCTCTGAAGTGACCCTGGATGAGGTGAAAATTACTCCGGAAGAAATCAGGGGTTTGAAAAAGATCTTTATCACCGCCTGCGGCACCGCCTATCACGCCGGGTTCGTGGGCAAATACGTTATTGAAAAGCTGGTGCGCCTGCCGGTGGAGGTCGACATCGCCTCCGAGTTCCGCTACCGCCAGCCGATTATCGAGCCGGGCACCCTGGTGATCATTATCAGCCAGTCCGGCGAGACCGCCGATACCCTGGCCGCGCTCAGGGAGGCCAAAAGGAAGGGGGCGCGGATCATTGCCGTGACCAACGTGGTGGGCAGCTCAGTTTCCCGTGAGGCCGACGACGTGATTTACACCTGGGCCGGCCCCGAGATTGCCGTGGCTTCAACCAAGGCGTATACCACCCAGTTGGCGTCCATGTACCTTTTAGCCTTGCACCTGGCCGCCGTGCGCGGTACGCTGCCGCCCGAAGAAATAAAAGAAATCCTCCAGGAAATGAAAAACCTGGCCGCCAAGGCCCAGACAATTGTGGACGATACGGTTGAAATCAAAGATTTCGCCAGGGAGATATCCACCTGCAGCGCCCTCTTTTATCTTGGACGCGGCCTGGACTATGCCGTGGCCATGGAAGGTTCTTTGAAGCTGAAGGAAATCTCATACATCCATGCCGAGGCTTACGCCGCTGGCGAACTGAAGCACGGCACCCTGGCCTTGATCGAAGATAGAGTACCGGTGGTGGCCCTGGCCACCCAGAAGTACCTTTTTGACAAGATGGTCAGCAACATCCAGGAGGTCAACGCCCGCGGCGCCTCCGTGCTGGCCCTGACCATGGAAGGCCAGAGGGAAGTGGAAAAGGTGGCTGAAAAGACAATCTACATCCCGCAAACCCACCCGATCCTGGCGCCGATCCTGACCGTGATCCCGCTGCAGCTGCTGGCCTACTATACCGCTGTGGCAAGAGGCTGCGACGTGGATAAGCCGAGAAATTTGGCAAAATCAGTTACTGTCGAGTAAGTGAATGGAAATGTTAATGTAAAGACTTACCATTTACTGAAATAAAAGCGATTTTGCACGGCGACGCTCTGCTATCAAGGCCGAGATAAAATTGTAACAAATAGTCCGCTTGAATGAATAACAAGCGGACTATTTGTGTTACAATAATAGAAATATATGGTAATATAGTGACAATAAGTTCGCTATCAGTGGATGATGGCGGAAAGTTGAAAAGGCGGCAGCAGAGGGACGTTCTTCTTGCTTCCTTTTTGATGTTATTTTTGAGATACAGCAATATTAAAGGAAAAGGCCGACTTCTTAGAGAAAGTCGAAGCAAATAACAAAGAAAAGCAGTGCCTGGCGCTACAAAGAATATATTGCGGCAATGGCTGTAAAATACCATCAAGATTATCTTTTGGACTCTAAAAAGGGAGTGAAATAAGATTCCTGCGAATAGAACAAAGGCTTCTATGAAGATGCTTGTAACAGTGAATTTTTTGGGTATGATTGTTGTAAACATGCTCGCAAATATTCTTCCAATTAACGGTGTAACCACCGGCCAGGTTTCAGATTCATATCCCAATCTTTTTGCACCGGTGGGAATAACATTCGCAATTTGGGGTCTGATTTATCTTTTGCTGGCAGGCTACACACTCTATCAGCTTGGGTTTTTTCAAAATCAGAATTGTTGG